>NZ_JBFRTN010000016.1:0-76384 GCF_041474095.1 Vibrio sp. 10N.222.54.A3 | reverse complement strand
CTAAGCGGAGAAGAGCCCTATATGTAAGTCAAAAGTCACAATAATGGCTGAAGGATAACTTTGGTTCTAACTTGAAAAGGGGCAGAAACAAGCTAGTAAAACAGCACCAACCCTCACCACTTTCATAAAGAAAACCTTTAACACGTTAAACCATGATTTATTGCACTTAAACGTGGTCACGAACCGTCTGACGATAAATTCGAAAGCCTCTGAGGTGACTCTAAGCTCCCACAAACACCTGTATTCCTCCTCACACTGATCTATTTCTCTCTTTTCGCAGTACAAGTTATTAATTATTCGATATAAATCGCTTTCTTTTTCAAATTGTTGTCTACAGTTTTATAGAGCTTGTCGCTTCAGTAATTGCCACAAGTAACGACACCTTTTGATGGTAGGTTTTGGTTATAAGGAAAGGAAATGGAAAGCCCAATTGTCACACTCACACATGCCAGCAAAAGCTTTGTTGATGGTAAAGACACTCATAGCGTGTTGGAAAATGTCGACTTCGCTTTGGCAACAGGGGCAAGCGTGGCTTTGACAGGGGCGAGTGGCAGTGGAAAGAGTACTCTGCTTAACATCATTGCGGGGTTTGAACCTCTATCCGGTGGAGAATTGTGGCTTGATGGCGAGAACACATCAAATTGGAAAGATCCACAATGGAGCCGATTTCGTCATCAAAAATTGGGCGTTATCTTTCAACAGTTCAACTTACTAACCCCACTCAACGTAAAACAAAACATCGCCTTCCCGCTCCATTTGAATCAACAAAAATGGAGCGACTGGTGCGATTATTTAGTTGATGCATTGGGTATCAACGAGTTACTCGAAAGACATGTATCCGCACTCTCTGGCGGTCAGCAATAACGAGTCGCAATAGCGCGCGCGCTAGCCCATAAACCCAAACTATTGCTTGCCGACGAACCCACAGGCAACCTCGACCACAAAGCAGGGTTAGAGGTTATGAAGCTGCTGAGTGAAATCACCACTCAAGGCAACACTGCGGTGCTTTTGGTTACGCACAGCCCAGAATGCGCCAGCTTTATGCAGACAAAATTGGTGTTAGATGATGGTTGTTTAAGGAACGCCGATCTAACCCCAAGAGCAGCAGCGTTGTGAGTAATCCAATGAAGCAAACTGGCTTCGCTCAGAACCAGCTCACCCATACCAAACTGACTCTGAATCTATTCGCGGCGCACTATCGTCAATCACCATTGCAAGCCGCAGCGATTCTGATCGGCATTGTGTTAGCGGTCACCTTGTTTGTCGCAGTGCAAGCCATCAACCTCAATGCCAAGCGCAGTTATGCAGAATCGACCGAGCAACTTAGCGCTCAAGCGCAGAACCTTATCATTCCACCAGCAGGGCAAAACTATTTGCCGGAATCGCTCTACTTCAGCTTAAGACAAAGTGGATTAAGCGCAGCGCTACCTGTTATAGAAGGGCGAGTAAGAGACGAGCAAGGTCGACGTTGGTCAGTTCAAGGCAGTGAGTTGATCGCCGCCCTCACTTCAAGATCTCGTCACGCTCGCGTCGACGAACAAAGCAACACTCAAACCAAAGAACCAAACATTTCCCTGTTCGACAATGCCTTACCTTTGCCGCAACTCTTAGCGGGTGAACCCATTGTGATGATGAGCCAGTCGCAACACCAGAACTTGGGAGGAGTAGACACACTCACTTTGGATGAAGTGCTCACTCAAGTGGTAGTGCTACCAGATGAATGGCAGCTAGGTAGCCGAATGTTGATGGATATTGGGTTCGCTCAGCAACTGCTTAACAAGCAAGGGCAACTGAGCTACATCGCTATTTTTGACACTAAGAGCGACACTAAGAGCAATCCTCAGGATAAATGGCAAAGCCTTATTGGCGAGCAAGGACGATGGATTTCCAACAACCAAAGTACGGATCTGGGCTCAATTACCGATAGCTTTCACCTCAATCTCACCGCCATGAGTCTGTTGGCGTTTTTGGTTGGCCTATTCATCGCTTACAATGGTGTGAAGTACAGTTTACTGAAGCGTAATCGGCTATTGGTGCAAATTCAACAAGCCGGCATTGCGCCAAGCATCGTGTTTTCAGCTCTGTTAGTCGAGCTGACTCTTTTAGTCACACTAGGCGCGTCGCTTGGTTTCATTCTCGGCATCCAACTCAGCCATTGGCTGCATCCAACCGTCGCGATAACACTTGAGCAACTTTATGGTGCAACACTGCTTCCCGGTACATGGCAGTGGCAATGGTTAGTGCAGGCACTGCTACTCACGCTGGCCGCAACGCTTGTCGCTTGTTGGCAACACTTTAAACAGCGGGTGCGACAACCCCTCTCTTCCCATGGCGGTTTCTATCAAGCGCCGGAAACGTCTAACGAAAATCAGCTGTTTGTTATCGGGTCAGTATTAACTATTCTCGCGTTAGCAGGTTTATGGATGAGCGAACATCATCGCTTCACCATGGCATGGCTCGGTGTGTTAGTGGTATCGATTCCTTTGTACCTGCCCAAAACGCTAAGCGTGCTAGCGAACTGGAGCGAAAAACGCACCCAATCGGGGTTAATACAATATCTGTTTGCTGAGCTACGTGAACTTATTTCCCCTCTCTCCCTTGCCATGATGGCGTTGCTTCTCGCTGTCACCGCCAATATCGGAATGAATACCTTAGTCGGCAGCTTTGAATCCACGTTAAAGCAATGGCTTGAACAGCGCTTACATGCCGATATTTACGTTAGCCCTGCCCAAGGTGAAATCGCGAATGTGGAACGTGCGTTGGAGCAGTTTGAAAATGTTGAAACCGTTTATAAGCAATATTATGTCGACGATAACTTGCAGGGCTTACCTACTTTGCTCGGCACCAAAGACAAAAACACACTTGAGCAAACCATGGTATTTCAATCCCACCTTGATGATTTCTGGACGCGCTTTTACCAAGGTGAATTCGTGGCGATCAGCGAACCTACGGCAGTGAAGCTCGGCTTGTCCCTTGGAAGCCGACTAAAGCTCGACGCGATCCAAGACAAAACACTCATCGTCGGGGCGATTTTCCATGATTACGGCTCACCGAATGGCGAAGTGTTGCTTGCACCTAATTTATGGCTCGAAAGCGGGTTTACTGACTTACCCACCAGCTTGGGAATCAAAGTATCTGGCGACCCACAAGTGGTGTACGAACAGCTACGCCAACAACTCAATTTGCACCCTAGCCAGCTTTACGATCAAGCACAGATCAAATCGATCGCTTTAGATATCTTCTCACAAACCTTTGCTATCACTCGGGCGCTTAATGGCGTCACTTTAATGGTGGCGGTGATTGGGTTGTTCTGCGCCTGTTTCATGTTGCTCGATGCACGCAAAGCCGCCATTGCAAGGTTGTACGCGCTCGGTGTTAGTCAGAAAAAATTGATGGCGATGGTGGTCGGGCAAATCGTTGTTCTGGTCGCCTTTACTCTGGTTATCGCCTTACCACTCGGCGCTATGGTCGGTTATGTGTTGACGGACATCGTTACCCTGCGCGCCTTTGGTTGGAGTTTAAATTCTGTGTGGAATTGGAGTGATGCACTCAGCATCGCAACCATCACCATTTTAGTGGCAGTGATTGCGACCTTGATTCCACTGTGGCGTTTGGTCAGCAAACCCGTGGTATCCAGTTTACAGAGTGAGGTGTTGTGATGAATCGAACAATGAGAGTTTTCGTTCTCACACTTGGCATCTTGCTCCTTTTAGGGTGCGATGAATCCACTCAACCATCAGCTCAAAATATGGGCTCAATACTTGGCACTGGAAAACAAACCGACGATGAAACACAAAAAGAGACTGATCAATTCACACCGGTAGTTAAAGGTATCGACATCGCCTTCCCTGCCGACCATCAAGCACATCCAGATTTTCGTCATGAATGGTGGTATTTAGCCGCAAACTTAATTGATGAAGAAGACAATGTGTTAGGTGTGCAATGGACACAGTTCCGCTTTGCGGCTGCACCACATGAAAGTGGCAATAGCACCAAGGAAACTACGTGGCAAAGTCAGCAGATTTACATGGCGCACAGCGCTGTCACCACTAAAAATAGACACTATGCCGATGAAAAATGGTCACGTGACCAAGCTGAACTGGCGGGTGTAAGCGATTCGCCGTTTCGTGTTTACCTCGATGATTGGCAATGGACGTCGACGACCGATGACCTGTTCCCAGCTACATTGGTCGCTAACTCGTGTCAATTTGGATATTCGCTTAAGTTAACCAACAACGCGCCATATCAAAAGCAAGGCGAACAAGGCTACAGCACTAAAAGTAGCGATGGCAAAGTGGCTTCCTATTACTACAGCCAACCATTCATCAATGTATCGGGCGAGGTAACTATTGATGGCGTCACCCATCAAGTTTCCGGCAAAGGTTGGATAGACAGAGAATGGAGCTCGCAGTTTTTACTCGACTCGCAACAAGGTTGGGATTGGTTTGCGCTAAGGCTGAGTGATGAAACCAGCTTGGTGGTATTTCAACTTCGAAACTCAACTACAGGCAAAGCCAGCTATTCTCATGCGAGGTTGATGAATCAAGATGGCTCCGGCATCGCGATTAAGCAGCAAGACATCAGCTTAACCGCCATCAAGCAAACTAAAATCGACGGGCGTGACTACCCAACAGAGTGGCAAGTTTCGATTCCAAGCCAGCAAATAGAACTGACCGTCTCGGCACTCAATCCAAATGCCAAAATGCCGCTGTCGGTTCCTTATTGGGAAGGGCCAATTGAAATCAAAGGTTCTCATTCTGGGTCTGGCTATATGGAGTTGACTGGGTATTAGATTGTGTATTAATACAGGTGGAATCTAACAACAAATACATCGCGATAACCATCAACTAAAACACTTTCAACCAAAACCTCCACCACGGAGGTTTTTTGTTGTTTCACGTGTTCTATTTATCTTAACGCCTGTTGAAAAATATCTAATTTAACCAAACGATGAGCTCCCCTAAAATACCAATCTTATGCTTAGGGGAGATAGAACATGATTAGCTCAGTACACAATGACGAACTCAACAAATACATAGAGAAACTAGACTTAAACCTTACCAAGGCTCAGGTTCGTGAACTTGGTTGGCAGCAAAGTAATGAAGAGGTAGGAAAAGAAAAAACAGTATTAGGCTCGTGGTTTTTCTTTTCTTTCTTTGGCTTATGTACGTCTGCATGTCTTGCGCTGCTAATGTATATCTCATGAAGATAAACAAAACAATGACCACGTATAACCAGCATGGAACCTTCAATTGGTTCGAGGTCGACGGAGAAACGTACATACTGTTCAAAGTGGGCAGCAACAGTGCTCTATTGAACCAACACTATGAGGATGTCACCGAACAACAGAGCGAAATATATGGGCTGTTAAGGGCGATTCCATAAGCTCATACTGCACGTATTCACTTATGGTCTATCTATTCACTTGTGGTCTATCTACGCACTAACTAGCGCAAACATCCGTTCTTTTGGCAACAAGACCGAGCTACAACAAACGGTTCTTATACTGCTCTGGCGTTTGGTTCGCGTAACGTTTGAACATGGTGATAAATGGGCTTGCTTGGTTATAACCCAATGTAAGAGCGACCTCTTTAACCGATTGGCCGTTTCTCAACAAGTCCATTGAGTATAGGTAGCGGACACGCAGTCGCCACTCGGTAAAGCTCATTCCAAGCTCGGTCTGGCAGTGGCGAGAAAGGGTTCTTTCCGTGGTGTGGACACGTTCAGCCCAATCTTTCAGCGTCACTTCATCGGTTGGGTTCTCTTCAACAGAAGCCAATATAGGCGCTAGATACTTATTATCGGTTGAAGGCAAGAAGTGGTGTTCAACCTCACGCTGCGCAAGTTGGTCAAGCAGTACCTGAACGAGCCTTTGGTCTTGCTCGGTTTCCGCAACATTGATCCCACGATCGCGAAAATCATCGATAATAGAAGACACAATCGGCGTGATCTTTATAAGGCTGGTTTTATCTGGCAGGTGTTGCGTGAGTTCTGGGGCGATATTTAGTGAACAGTAGTCCAAAGGCTTACGGTTATAACTGCAATGCATCACCCCGGCCGGTACCCAAATCGCTAGATGTGGTGGCGCTAGAAATCGAGTGCTTTCCGCTTCCATCTCTAATATACCACCACTGATCAATTGAACCTGTCCCCATGAGTGGCTATGAACTCGGGTTTCAGTGTTCGAAAGAAACGCGTCAAAATTCATAAATACGTTGGATGGTGCCTTATCAATTAATAAGGATGGATGAAGGTTTCTGGAGTGTTTTTTCAAACTTGTCTTCCTATCGCGCTTAATGTCTTTATAAAGATACTTGTAAGTATAACGACCTGTCAAACTAGCCGCATCAACTCATTCGCCACGGAATTCACATGCATTACCTATTACCATTTTTTACAGTCTGTATCTGGGGCGCCAATGCAATCGTCAACAAGCTTGCTGCAAACACCATAGAACCTAGCGCGATGAGTTTTTACCGCTGGTTTTTTGCGATGTTAATTCTCACGCCTTTCTGTATTCGCCCGGTGATGAAGCAGTGGGCTGTCATTAAGCCAAACCTATCGAAATTAGCGTTCCTCGGCTTTTTGGGCATGGTGTTGAACCAATCTCTAGGTTACTACGCCGGCTTAACCACAACCGCTTCCAACATGGCATTGATCACGTCTCTAGTCCCGTTGATCAGTGTATTTCTAAGCGTTCCTTTGTTGCACAAGTCCATTTCTAGTTTAAGTATTGTTGGCGGTGTGTTGTCACTGTCAGGCTTAGCTCTGATGTTAGGCAAAGGCGACCCTTTGTTCTTCATGCATCAAGAATTGACTCAAGGCGATGGCTATATGCTGATTGCGGCCTTTGTTTATGCTTCTTACTGTGTGCTATTGAAACGCTGGAAAATGCCCATCAGTAGCTGGGTGGTGATTTACATTCAGGGTCTGTTTGCTGTCGCGATGCTTACGCCACTTTGGCTTACCAGCGAACAACTGTTACCACCGCAACAAGCGATCCCATTGATAGCTTACGCCGCGGTTGCCGCTTCGATTTTAGCGCCTTGGATGTGGGTGAAAGCAATTGACACCATTGGTGCTGACTCAAGTGCGATGTTCATGAATTTGCTTCCGGTTGTTGCGATCGTATTAGCCGCGACATGGCTTGGTGAAGAGATTAACCAGTTCCACATCATTGGTGGTGTGATGGTGATTTCAGGTGTCATCCTTGCTCAAATCAGAAGAAAACCAAGGCTTGAGGCTCCTCTCCCTCAACAAAGCTAAACGCATTACCCAACGCTCACATTAGGGTAAAAATTCAAACTCACGTTTCACACAGCAAATGAGAGTGGCTACTGTAATCCATACTATGATGAGCCCTTACAGCAAGCGAGTAAAACGGAAGATTAGTCTAAACGCTTTACTTTATATCAGCACGATGAGTCGTTACTCAACTATTCTTCAGCAGTTATACCTTTATATCATTATAATCACACTCGATTAGTGCGAAATACACTCAAAGGCTTCCCTAACAACAATCCGAAAGGAAATATCTACGCGAAGGATCTATACTTCATAAAAGAGTAAAAGTGAGCTGAAGAATAAATAGTTTTAACTACCACTTTAGTGGTAATTGCGATAAAGTCACTTTAACTAAACCAAACAAGCAACGGTTAGTTGGCAAACAATAAAAGGTACCGACATGAGTACCTAAAGGCTTAGAAACACCTAGCATTACGCTAGGTGTTTTTTTTGCAATCTACCCTTTCTTTTAGCTTACTCTCGATTGTCTTTCCGTGTTTATCTCTCACCTTGAAACTCAATAACCATCAATATTCATCGGTTCGTCATCCGTTTGAAAAAAATAGTCTTAACCGTGAGATTATCCGCTTTAATTTCTATCATCTTATGTATATTGTTATTAGCAAGTAACAAGCATGTTATGCAGCATAATAATGAAGGAAGATAGATGAGCAGTAACAATAGCCGACAAGATGGTAAACGAGACGTTACTCTGCGTTTTTTAGCTGAACCCGGGGATGTGAACTTTGGTGGTAAAGTTCATGGTGGCGCAGCAATGAAATGGATCGATTTAGCAGCCTACGCTTGTTCCGCAGGTTGGAGCGGTAAATACTGTATAACAGCCTATGCAGGCGGAATTCGATTCGTTGCCCCAATTCATGTAGGCAACCTTGTGGAAGTAAGTGCAAAGGTCATTTACACAGGTTCATCTTCAATGCATATCGCTATCGACGTGCAAGCAAGCGACCCTAAAGAGCTCAATAACCGCCTAACAACTCACTGTATCGTTATTATGGTCGCTGTCGATGAGAATGGTAATCCGACTAAAGTGCCAGAGTGGATACCAGAGACGCCAGAAGACATCGAATTACAAGATTCGGCTATTCGCCTAATGAACATGCGAAAACAGATTGGTGAAGAGATGGAAGCTCACGTGAAGTACCTGAAATAAGGTCCACCAGCAGCCCTCCCCCTATAAAACTTTATTACAATGCCAAGCGCCTGCTTGGCATTGATCTATTTGATACCTTGCCAAATCCGCTGCACACCCAATACAGACGATAAGAGCGTGATACCCAGCCAAAGGTTGAAATGAATCGGCACTTGTTCACTGATTTATTTTGACTGTAATAAAGTCGTCATTTTGCTCTGATTAAATACCGCCAATCATAATAGATGCATTTGAATTTCTTGGAGCCACTCTTGAGCGTCATACGCCCCACTCTTAGCGAGTCTACACTGAACAATTTAAAGGCTGTTGAGTACCAATGGGTTAGAACTTTGTACGTCGAAGGCTACGACAGCAATGAAATCAACCACTATATCCAAACGTGTTTCGGTGGAGATCCGACATTTGCCGATCTATTTCGTCGCGTGGCACTCGATCAAGAAAGTATCTATGTGTTGTTGCAACACTTAGGTTGTGCTCCTTCTAGTAAAGAGTTCTAACTTCTAAGTCCAACCAAAAACCAGAAGCATAAATAAACCCACCTCCATAATCCTCATGAATGTCACTTGAATATTTTGTAACTACCTCTCGCTTACCCATACATTTTCAGTGCAATTTCAGGTTTTGTTGCATACAAATCATTGAAGTATCACGCATTGGAATATTCACAACATATCAATAGTACAACAGCCACTTATACTGAGTGTCTGATTTGTGAGACTAGTTCATTTCTACAAGTAACCAAAATGAAGTGGTCGGTATTTAGGAGAGAAGTAACTCGAAACTTTGGGTTTTAAAGTAGATATGAGCGCGATAGTTAACGAGTAACGCTGACACAAAAAACAAAAAGTAGCAGGCATAAAAAAACCCAAGTAAATACCTGGGTTAGAGTTACAAAAACCACTAATCATTAATAGCGTAAGGAACCTGATTAGTAGCCAGCTATGCGTAACCTGAGGGTTATTTTTATTACTGATCGGCGGCCAAACCAAATGATGTAATAAAAATGCCAATATAGAGCGACCTAACGGTCGCTCTTTTTCTTTCTTATAGAGTACAGCTTATCCTTTTACACCACCTGCCGTCAAACCACCAACTAACCAACGTTGAGCAAGTAAGAACACGATAGTAATCGGAAGTGCTGATAGTACAGCCGCTGCCGCAAAGTCACCCCATAGGTAGTTCTGAGGGTATAGGTACTGCTGCATACCTACTGCTAGCGTGTAAGAGTTCACATCTGTAAGTAGGATAGACGCTACTGGCACCTCACCCACTGTCGCGATGAAAGATAAGATAAACACAACCGCTAGGATTGGCACAGACAGCGGTAGTAGAACCAGTCTGAATGCTTGCCAAGGCGTTGCACCATCAAGGGCTGCTGCCTCTTCCAGAGAGTTATCAATCGTCTCAAAGTAACCCTTAATCGTCCATACGTGCAGTGCAATACCACCTAGGTAAGAGAAGATTAGACCACCGTGTGTGTTCAAGCCTAAGAACGGAATGTATTGACCAAGTTTGTCAAACAGCGCGTAGATTGCTACTAGAGCCAATACTGCTGGGAACATTTGGAAAATCATCATCGCTTTCAGGATTGTGTTCTTACCTTTAAAGCGCATACGAGCAAACGCGTAAGCCGATGTCGTAGACAGTGTCACAATCAGAATCGATGTGATACCTGCAACCTTCACTGAGTTCCATAACCAAGTTAGCACAGGGAACGGAGGTGACGTTACCGAGCCATCTGCGTTCGTTACTGACATACCCAATGCTAACTTCCAGTGTTCCAATGATGGGTTATCTGGAATCAAACTACCGGTTGCGAAGTTACCTTCACGGAACGAGATCGCGATGATCATCAGTAGTGGGAAGATAATCATTGCCAAGAAGCACCACAACACTGCATGCGTTGCCCACACTCGGTATTTAAGGCCTTTACCTTGTACCATAGCCATTGTCGTGCTCCTTAATCTTGAGACAGTTTAGTGAAACGAAGGTTTAGTAACGCTAGTGCACCAACCAATAGGAAGATAAGCGTTGCGATAGCACTTGCTAGACCGAAGTCTTGACCGCCGCCGCCTTCGAATGCAATTCGGTACGTGTAGCTTACAAGCAAGTCTGTGTAACCCGCTGGCTCAGAAGTACCAATCATGTTCGGGCCACCGTTCGTCAATAGTTGAATCATTACGAAGTTGTTGAAGTTAAAGGCAAACGCTGCAATCAATAGCGGTGTAAGCGGTTTAATCATCAATGGGAACGTAATGCGCTTGAAGTTATCAAGGAAGTTCGCACCATCGATTGCTGACGCTTCGTATAAATCATCAGGAATCGCTTTAAGCAGACCCATACATAGAATCATCATGTAAGGGAAACCTAGCCATGTGTTAACCATCAACACCATGGTTTTCGCTAAGATAGGGTCTGAGAACCAGTTCGGGCTTAAGCCGAAGATATTCTCGAGCACCATGTTGATCTCACCAAAGCTTTGGTTGAATAGACCCTTAAAGATAAGAATCGAGATAAACGCGGGTACGGCGTAAGGCAGAATCAGTAGAACACGATAAATAGAACGACCTTTCAACTCTTCCCATTGCACGATGTTAGCCAATACAAGGCCGATAACTAGCGTGAACGCTACGGTACATACCGAGAAGATAACCGTCCAAATAAAGATGCTGATAAACGGTTCTTTAATGCCGTCATCTTTCCATACACGCTCAAAGTTATGCGTACCAATGCTAACCACGAAACCTGGAGAGATGGTATTACCCGTAAACTCACCATTTGCATCAACAGGCTGGTAGAAACCCACATCCATATTTGGCTTGAGAACTTCACCCGTTTCATTGTTGATTAACGTTTCTTCATCGTCTTGTAGCGTGTAAAGCGGAGCAACAGAAGCAAACTTACGTAAGCCACTCATGCGGATGTCACCACCGTCAGGTAGATTGAAATCAACACCACTGATTGCTGCTCGGTTTTGAATGATCGCTTTGATCTTCTCTTTTTCACCTTGCGCAGACTCAATAACAGATAGGTCCATCTCTGTTTCTGTCATATTGTCTAGAGAAAATACGTCAGTCGCTAACAGTTGATCGCCATCTTTTACAACGATCTGGTGACCGTCATCTGTCTTGTACAAAGTAAATGGGTAGCTCTCACCGCTTTGGAAAGAACGGTCTAAAAGAACGGTTTGAGTGCGCTCTAGAGAAAGTTGGTTTTTCGCGCTGTAGTTAGTAAACGCAAGCCCTACGGTGTATGCCAATGGGAAAAGAATGAACAAGATCATTCCGGCAATACCTGGGTAAATATAACGGTGGGCGTAAGTTTTTTTACTACCAAAAATGTAAAGTGCCAAAGCCGTTAAGATCACTGTAAGCAGCGCAAAAGCGAGCTCACCGCGAGAATACATTAGAATTGTAGCGTAGCCGTTTATTAAGCCAACGCTACCAAGCAACCCCCATTTGATGAAGACGCTTTTACTGCCTGGAAGGCTTGATGGTGCTGGGATAGCATCTGTACCTTGAACTGACTGCATAGAGGAACCTGCTAGCGATATAGATAAAAAATAGAAAAGTAAGGAGAGGTTACCCCCTCCTTAAAAGGTAGTGCTTGGGTGTTACTTAACCATACGACCTTCAGCAGCTTTTAGTGCTTGGTCTACTGATTGACGGCCGTCAACTACGTTGCCGATCGCTTCTTCCATGCTGTACCAGAATGTTGTGAACTGAGGGATGTTAGGCATGATTTCACCGTTCATCGCGTTGTCCATTGTTGCTGCAATACGAGTATCGCTGTCTAGTTGACGTTGGAAAGAGTTAAGAGCAACAGCGCCTAGTGGCTTGTCGTCGTTCAGGCTCTTCATACCTTCATCTGTTAGTAGGTAATTTTCCATGAACTCAACAGCTAGGTCGCGGTTTGGAGACGCAGTGCTGATACCACCTGCCCATACACCAACGAAAGGTTTAGACGCTTTACCGTTGAACTTAGGTAGTGTTGTTACGCCATAGTCTACGCCAGCTTTCTTGATGTTTTCCCAACCCCAAGGGCCGTTGATTGTCATTGCAACGTTACCTGCAACGAATTCAGACTCAGCTACTGAGTAATCCATGTCTGCAGAGATAACTTTGTCTTGTACCATCTTCTCGATGAAACCTAGAGACTTCTGAACACCTTCAGTCGCTACGCCCGCATCTTTAATGTCGTAACCTTCTGCAGTCTGTTTGAATGCGTAGCCGCCGTCAGCTGCAAGTAGAGGCCATGTGAAGTAAGCGCCGCCACGTAAAGGCCACATGATCGCTTTCTTGCCGTCTTTCTGAAGTTCAGCGTTAAGTGCTGGGATTTCTTCCCAAGACTTAGGTGGGTTAGGAACAAGTGCTTTGTTGTAAATTAGGGAAACTGACTCAACAGCAACAGGGTATGCGATTGTTTTACCCTCGTATGAAACAGCGTCCCATGCGAAGTCTACGATACCTTCTTTAGTCTCTTTAGAAGGTTTGATATCAACAAGAAGTCCCGCTTCTGCATAGCCGCCAAAACGGTCATGTGCGTAGAAGATCATGTCTGGGCCATCGCCAGCTGCTGCTACTTGAGGGAATTTTTCTTCTAGCTTGTCAGGGAAAGCGACGGTTACTTTAACACCAGTATCTTCTTCGAAGCGTTTACCTACTTCAGCCATGCCTTCATAAGCTTTGTCACCACCTACCCAGATTGTTAGTTGTCCTTCTTCGATAGCAGCATTTGCACCAAAAGAACCCAGAGCAACTATTGTACCTAGAGCTACAGCGCTTAGAGCGTTTTTCATGTGAATATCCTTTTTATATTTATACGTAGGGCACATCTACCAAGATGAGCCAGTTTTCGGAGGTTATGATCTGAGAAAACAGACCCTAGCTCATCATCCTAGCCACTACGCCCTAGCTATTATGGCTTAAATTCGTGATCGCCATCCGGTCAGATTAGAGACTGCAATCACAAAACGTATACTCATCGTGATCAACATCACCGTTACGTGGTGGATTTATTTGAACTGGATCGCCAATTATTAATAACCCCGTATATCTACTCC
Source organism: Vibrio sp. 10N.222.54.A3 (assembly GCF_041474095.1). NCBI lineage: Bacteria > Pseudomonadati > Pseudomonadota > Gammaproteobacteria > Vibrionales > Vibrionaceae > Vibrio > Vibrio sp. 10N.222.54.A3. Next base: position 62,867 of record NZ_JBFRTN010000016.1, on the reverse strand, counting down.
TCCCCTCCTACTCCCCCTAGTTAATTTCCCATTGGGAGGATGTACCCTTACGCCATTTCACCGAAACTGCATTCATCCAAGAGTGGATAGTAAGAACCCTTTACCGGCAAGTGTTATGCGTTGACGCATTATTCATTTAGTTGGCTTCACTGCCCGCTGGTGTCTTATATTAGCATCGAGCTAAATCTGTGATTGAATCACGGGGGAGGTTTAGCTGAATGTGGGGGAAATGGGCATCAGTTTGGCTATGACGGGTGGGCTTGGTTAAAGAAGCCAAGTCTCACCCACTTTTTTCTTACTCACTCAATACTTACCAATTCCTACAGTTACTGCTGACCCAAAAATTTCTTATAATGATAAGCAGTAAAACTTAAAATTTGATCGATCGAGGACAAGCTAGATGGCGAGTGTCACGTTAAAAAACGTTTATAAATCATATGGTGATGTACAGATTTCTAAGGACGTAACCTTAGACATCAACGAAGGTGAATTCGTAGTATTCGTTGGACCATCAGGTTGTGGTAAATCGACGCTATTACGTTGTATCGCAGGTCTAGAAGACATTACGTCTGGTGATTTGTACATTGGCGACAAACGCATGAATGACGTTGAACCGTCAAAGCGTGGCGTAGGTATGGTATTCCAATCGTACGCGCTTTACCCTCACCTTAACCTATACGACAACATGTCTTTCGGTCTTAAGCTAGCAAACGCAAATAAAGCTGAAATCGACAAGCGTGTTGAACATGCGGCAGAAATTCTTCAGCTTGGTCACCTTCTTGAGCGTCAACCTAAAGCATTGTCTGGTGGTCAACGTCAACGTGTTGCGATTGGTCGTACTCTGGTTTCTCAACCAAACGTATTCCTACTTGATGAGCCTTTATCAAACCTAGATGCCGCGCTACGTGTTCAAATGCGTTCGCAAATCACCAAGCTACAGCGTCAACTGGGTTGTACCATGATCTACGTTACCCACGACCAAGTGGAAGCGATGACAATGGCGGATAAGATCGTTGTTCTGGATGGTGGTTATGTATCTCAAGTCGGTAAGCCGCTTGACCTTTACCACTACCCTCAAAACCGTTTCGTTGCTGGCTTTATTGGCTCACCGAAGATGAACTTCATGTCGGTACACATTGAACAAGCTGAAGCAGAACGCGTATTGGTACAACTTTCTAATGGCATGACTTTCTGGATCCCTGTTGATGGTACGACTGTCAATGCTGGCGATCGTATGTCTCTGGGTATTCGCCCTGAACACTTGATGTCTGCTGAATCAGGTGACGCGACGATTGAAGCTGACGTGATGATGGTAGAGAAACTAGGTAACGAAACTCAGGTTTACCTAAACCTTGAAAGTGCCGATGCTGATGTTATCTATCGCCAGCCAGACACGTTGAAAATCGAATCAGGTGACAAGTTGGCGATTGGTATTCCAGCGCACCGTTGTCACCTGTTCCACAGCGATGGCCGCGCATGTCGTCGTTTGTACAAAGAATACGGCACAGACTAATCGCTTAGCCTTTTAGGATATAACTTGCCCATATCGAATCCCTCTTACTCAGTAAGGGGGATTTTTTTATGTGCTGGATATTTTTATGTGTTGGATACGAGTTTCACTTACATTGAATAGTTCATGAGTCAGCCACTCGGTCTTTCGCTAGCGGCAATAAAAAAGGTCTAGCAAGCGCTAGACCTTTATCTGTTAGTTAGGCTATGAACCCAACCGCTAATATCACTTCTTTCAGACATGAAACCTGTCTAAATCAACTTAGTGAATTGGCGTATCATTCTGTTTGTTGAACTGGCCAAAATGCTTCTCTAACACTTCAGGAGTCAGTTTGCCTTCCGCTTCTAGTCGCTTGAACTCAGCAACAATTGCTTTTTGCTCTTCAAGTGATGGCAGTTTCACCTCAGGCTCATCGCCCATCTCTTGAGTCATCTGCTCTAGTTCTTTTTCAAAATCGCTCATGATACTTACCTAAATATTAAACCTAACCAGATTTTACTCATTTACGCCCTATGATGCTAGGGCGATTGAGTGCAAAGCCCGAAACCAGATCAAGCTAAAGGCAGTTAGAGGCAAATTAGCGTACTAATAAAAAGAGCCGGATTAACGATGAAATGACCCCAGCTCTTCGTCTATATCCCTTTCTAAGTCATGTTACAGCTTGAAAGAATTAAAGCTTAAATGAACCAACCATCTTATCTAGACGAGACGATAGATCACGAAGCTCTTGGCTCGCTTCAGCAAGTTGCTCAGCCGTGCCCGTTGTCACTTCGTTGATTGCGTTAATCTCTTCAATGTTCTGGTTGATGGTGTGAACTACGGTTGATTGCTCTTCCGTTGCCGTTGCCACTTGAGTGTTACGGTCTGTGATATCAACGATACGGTCTGAAATGCCACTCAGCACGTCTACCGCTTCATCCGAAGCCGATACACCTTCAAGGGTAATCACCTTACCCGCACTCATTGCCGTTACCGCATCTTTAGCATCGCTTTGCAGTTGGTTGATCATCTTTTGAATCTCTTCCGTTGAATCTGCGGTACGGCTTGCTAGGTTACGTACTTCATCCGCTACAACCGCAAAACCACGACCTTGCTCACCAGCACGGGCGGCTTCAATTGCAGCGTTTAATGCGAGTAAGTTAGTTTGCTCTGAAATATCACGAATAACACCCAGAATAGAACCTATGTCTTGAGTTGTAGAAGCCAGTTGCTCTACTACCTGACCCGTGCTTTCAATATCTTGCGCCAAACGACTGATCGCGTCTTTTGCTTTGTTCACCACAGAGCGGCCTACTTCCGTATTGCCTGAAGCTTGAGTTGCCGTTTCTGCTGCGGTTGCCGCGTTCGATGCAATCTCGCTGATGGTCATACCCATTTGGTTAATTGCAGCCACCACTTGAAGCGTTTGGTCGCGCTGTTCTTGGCTGTTGTCGTGGGTGATGTGAGCTTTATTCGAAACACTCTCTGCAGCCACTTGAAGCGCTTGGCTTGTCGAACACACCTCTTTCATCGACTCGTGAATCTTTTCAATGAATCCGTTGAAGCCTTTTGAAAGCTGTGCAATTTCATCGTTGCCTTTCACTTCGATACGCTGTGCAAGGTCACCGTCGCCTTCACCTAAGTCGCCGAAACGCTTAGCCAAAAGCTTGATCGGTTGAGTAATGCTGTTCGCCAGAACTACGCCCATTAGGATAAACACTAATGCCACAACCGCAGTCATGATCAGCATCTTCTGCGCTGTCGCATCTAACTCTGCAAACACTTCACCAGTCGGAACGACACCAATAACAAACCAGTCCATTGAAGACACATACAAGCTCGCCACGAACAGCTCTTGGCCTTGGCTTTCAGTGGTAATCAGGTTAAAACCCGACTTGTTCAGTAGTTGGCTTGCTTGAGGACCGTAAAGTTGTTGAAGTGAAGAGTCACTGCGAGAACGCTCACGGTGAATTTGAACATCACCTTGGCTATCGGTTAAGAATACGAAGCCGGTATTTTCAATCTTAAAGCCGTTCAGCAGGTTAACCATGTCATCCATCGACTTTGATAGACCAGACATCGCCAAACCAGAAGGTTGTTGATAGTTAGCAAACATCTTCACTTCGCCATTGGCTTCTTGGAACATGCTCACCATGGTCGGCTGTCCAGATTGCGTAAAGCCAAAGAACCAACCATCCTGCTGTTGGTTTAACTGACGCAGGAAACCATTTTGGTTCCAGTAGTAAGCCGTTTGACGGTTCGCCACTGAGGCATCGTTCAACTGATACTGGTTACGAACATTGTTCAGCTGTTTAACCAGTTTATTTTCTAGTGCCGGATCGCGATCGGTCGATTCGATAGCATCAGAAATAAATTCATTTGAAGCAATTTGCTCCGCCGCTAGTAATAGCTGAGAGACTTCTCGGTCAATTTCACCATTGATTCGCTCTAGCATTCCTGGAAGTTCAATATCGATCAATCGATGACTTAATACATCTCTTGCTTGTTGTTGTGCCATTGCGCCGACAATCACTGTCGATGCAAGAACCGCAAAGGTAATTCCAAGTACAACTTTTTGCTTGATACTCAGAGAGTTAGTTTTAAACATATTTGGACCTTTAAAAAGAATCGCTCGTTATTGGTATACCCTGAACAGGACTTTTTTAGTGCACTCCAACAAGCAATGCACAATCTGAGTGATGTATCGGCCACAACCAATAAAACTAGAGACTTTCTTCTCAAAAAACTGCAAATATGATGTAACAATTAGAAATATTCACCTTGAGCATGAATTAACTAAGCAAATACCGCATTGTCGAGAGTCAATTTTAGTTCTCACCCCCTGAGACCCAACCGAACTCAAACCACTCCCCACCGCCGAGCTTTTGTATATAAAAACCAATTGATATAGTAATAATCACAACCTAACGATTTTTTTAGCTAACCACTTGTAAATATTTCCAATTTTGAAAAAATAAATTACGCAAATGTACTGGAACTTTTTCCTCGAAATCAGTGACCAATACTCAAAATAAAAATCAAATGGATACCCAGAGAGTCCAAAATGCACAAAACAAATTTCGAAGTCCTTCAAAACTATCTAGAGTCTCAAATCATTGGTCAAAAAGAGCTCGTTAAGCAACTGATGATCGCCCTTTTAGCGGATGGTCATATCCTCGTTGAAGGACCTCCCGGCTTAGCAAAAACTCGCGCAGTAAAATCATTGGCTGATTGTGTTGAGGGTCACTTCCACCGCATTCAATTCACTCCCGATCTGTTACCTGCTGATTTGACGGGTACCGACATCTTCCGTCCTGAGACTGGGGAGTTCACTTTCCAATCAGGCCCGATTTTCAACTCGCTGATTCTAGCGGATGAGATCAACCGAGCTCCGGCGAAAGTTCAAGCGGCAATGCTGGAAGCAATGGCAGAGAAACAAGTAACTGCCGGTCGAAAAACCTATGCGCTGCCTGAGTTGTTCTTGGTAATGGCAACACAGAACCCAATTGAACAAGAAGGGACTTACCCGCTACCGGAAGCTCAGTTAGACCGATTCTTGCTTCACCTAGAGGTTGAATACCCAGATATGGAAAGCGAGCTTGAGATCTTACGACTCAACCGTGGTGAGGCTCAAGGTAACGAATCAGCTCAGCCACAACAGATATCTCAGCAAACGATCTTTGAAGCGCGCCAAGAAGTGCTCAACATTCACATGGCAGACACCATTGAGCAGTACATCATCAGACTGGTTATGGCGACTCGCCAACCTAAGCAATACAGTGACCAACTTGATCAATGGTTAGACATGGGTGTCAGCCCGCGTGCAACCATTGCGTTAGACCGTTGTGCCCGCGCTCACGCTTGGCTTGCAGGACGAGATTACGTCACGCCACAAGACGTTCAAGCGATGGCATTCCCTGTGTTACGCCACCGTCTACTGCGCAGCTACCACGCACAAGCTGAAGGTGTCACCGCAAACCAAGTGATCGCACACCTTATTTCATTGGTTGGCAGCGCATAGGGATACGCGCATGAATAATCAACTACCCAACCATAGTGACGGCGTCACGTTAAATCTGGATGAGCTGCTGCAATACAAAGCGCAGTCTGTTCGCTGGTTGCCTCCCGCCAAGAGCCTTTGGTCACAGCTTAACGGCCAACACGAGAGCAACCGTAAAGGTCGCGGGATGAATTTCTCTGAAGTTCGTCAATATCAAGCGGGTGATGACATACGCAGCATTGACTGGCGAGTAACCGCAAGAACAGGCAAAGCGCATACCAAACTTTTCTCTGAAGAACGAGAACAGCCTGTCATTTTATTCTTGGATCTATCAAGCAGCATGATTTTCGGCTCAACCTTGTTGCTGAAATCGGTTCAACTTGCACACTTTGCTAGCCAACTGTGCTGGCTTACTGTGGCTCAAAAAGATCGAATTGGCGCGGTGATCGATACTGGCAAAGAGGTCATTGAGATTAAGCCAAGTGCAAGCAACCATGCTCCACTGCGTATTTTGCAAAAAGTCATAGAAATCAATAATACGGCACTGACTAATCACGACAATCATAATGACACGACCTTAGAGCATGGACTGAAATCTCTGCACCAGCTTTGCCCTAAAGGAAGCGATATTATTATGCTCAGTGACTTTGTGCGTTACCAAGAAAGTGACTACTCACTTATCAGTCAAATTCGCCGACACAACAGAGTACGTCTTGTGCATTTCTACGACCCGCTAGAGCAAGGTGAAACCACCTATAAAGGCTCTAAACAGGTCACCGATGGCAGCAAAACTCAATGGTTTAATTTCTCTTCTAATAAAGAAAAGCAAAAGCTTAACCATGCTTTTTCGCTTAAGAAACAGCAGCTGCAACAGATGGGGTTATCTCTCGCGATACCTTATAGCTCGCTGTCGAGTGCGCAGTCACTCATGAGCCAGATATCAGGAGCTCAGTCATGAAACAGCCCTTAGATTTAAGTCCGGTGATTGCGCCAGACGCCCCGACTTGGTGGCCTTTGGCGTGGGGTTGGTGGGCAGTCATTATCACAGCCATTTTCCTGATTGCCTTGGTGTTTTTCATTGTAAAACGTAGAAAAAACAATCAACAGGCGAAACAAGAAGCGCTGTCTTACTTTAGTAATAGTCAGTCCCAAGATGGCTTGTCTCCGAGCAAAGCTCAAGACATCGTTCGTCAAGCAGCACTGAGCTATTTCCCTCGTGAAAAAATTGCAGGTTTGTCTGGTGATGATTGGTTGAAGTTCTTAGATGCGCAATTGGCGAAGCCGTTATTTGTAGCAAAACAATCCCAGTGGCAACAAGCGCTCTATCAAGATGTAGCCCTTATGAACGACGAACAGAAAAAGGCTCAACAACAATTAGTTAATGATTGCGAAACTTGGCTTCGTAAAGCCCTTCCTCCTAAGCGAGGTCTTTATGAGTGATTTTCTAAGCACTATGTTTCTAAGCAGGGACTTGCTAAACATCGAGTTCGTTTGGTGGTGGATGTTCTTCATCGCGCCACTGCCGTTGCTCGTTTACTTGTTCTCACCAAAGTCAGAATCAAGCCATGTCCTAAGACTTCCATTTCTGCCAGAAGACAGTAATACCAAAACACCGAGCAGTCGCTTACCAAAGGCGTTGTCCGTGATTATCTGGCTTCTGCTGGTTACGGCGAGCGCGCGCCCTGTATGGTATGGCGAACCGGTAGAGTTTCAACCGAAACATCGTGATTTGATGTTGGTTGTCGACCTCTCCTATTCGATGAGCCAAGAAGACATGCAGTTCAATGGCGAATACATCGACCGCTTGTCGGCGGTGAAACGCGTATTGAGTGACTTTATTGAGCGACGAAAAGGCGACCGAGTTGGACTGGTGTTATTTGCTGATCACGCCTACTTGCAGACCCCGCTTACGCTAGATAGAGATACGCTTTCACAACAGCTCAATCAAGCGGTGTTAAAGCTGATTGGTACTCAAACAGCGATTGGTGATGGTATTGGTCTTGCCACCAAAACCTTTGTCGATAGCGATGCGCCCCAACGTGTAATGATTCTACTCAGCGACGGCAGTAATACCGCCGGGGTATTAGACCCATTAGAAGCGGCGGATATTGCAAAGAAATACGACGCGACGATTTACACCGTGGGTGTCGGTGCAGGCGAGATGATGGTCAAAGAGTTCTTCATGACGCGCAAAGTCAATACTGCTCAAGACTTGGATGAACGTACACTAATAGAAATTGCCAAACGCACCGGCGGTCAGTACTTCCGAGCGCGTGACAGCAAAGAGTTAGCGACGATTTACGACACCATTAACCAGTTAGAGCCCGTGACGAACGCCACTAAGATCTGGCGACCGCAACAAGAGTGGTTTGTATGGCCACTGTCGGCGGCAATGTTCTTCGCATTTATGCTGTTAGCCATTAGGAGAAACAATGTCTAACTTTACTTTTATCTACCCATATTGGTTCTTGGCGCTTGTCGTGCTGCCCGCTATTTGGTGGCTGAGCAAGACACAATCTAAGCAAGGATTACTCGCGTCACACATCGCGCGATACTTGGCACCAGAATCGAGTAAGCCATCGAAAAATCGCAGTACTTACTTCGGAATTTGGTGGCTGGTCGGCGTTATTGCATTAGCTGGACCAAGCTTCGAGAAAAACGAACAGCCGAGCTTTGAAAAAACGCAGGCACGAGTTGTGATCATGGATATGTCGATGTCTATGTATGCCACCGACATTAAGCCGAATCGCTTAACTCAAGCGCGATACAAGGCTCTGGATCTGCTTTCATTGTGGAAAGAAGGGCTAACAGGCATGGTGGCGTATGCTGGGGATGCTTACACCATTAGCCCGCTAACGTCAGACATCAACACCATCAAAAACCTAGTGCCTAACCTATCGCCAGATATCATGCCTTATCAAGGTGGTGATGCCGCATCAGCCGTTAAGCTTGCGATTGATATGATGACTCGCGCGAAGATCTACCAAGGTGATTTGGTATTGATTGCTGATGACATCGATGACCAAGAGAAGAAGCAGATCGACTCCCTACTCTCTGGCAACGATTGGACATTGTCGATTCTAGCTGTAGGGAGTGAAAACGGTGCGCCAATCTCGTTACCTACGGGGTCGATGCTGCAAAGCGACTCAGGACAAACCGTGGTGGCAAGAACCAACTTGAAGAACATGCGCGAGCTTACACGCCGCTATGGTGGCACGTTCACTGAAGTTCAATTTGATAACTCAGATGTTGAACACATCGCGAGCTACCTCGACCGCGTTGCAACAACATCGGAAGTAACCAAGACCAAGAACTCACTCAACACCAGAGTGAACAACGGTTTCTGGTTACTGCCTTTGCTATTACTTCCGGCACTTGGATTATTCAGGAAAGGGGTTATTTGGTGTGCCTTAGCTGGAGTTATCTCTTTTAGCCAACCAAATACTGCGTTTGCGAACCCGTGGAAAACCGATGATCAAGTAGGCTATCAGCTGTATCAGGACGAGGACTTCCAACAAGCTGCTGAACAGTTCACCCAACAAGAGTGGAAAGGCATTGCTCAATACAAAGCCGGTGATTTCGAAGCCGCAGAGCAGACGCTGCAAGACCTTTCTGGTGAAGATGCTCGCTACAACCTTGCTAACGCCCAAGCCCAACAAGGTAAGTACGATCAAGCAATAGAAGAGTATCAACGTATTCTCGAAATCAACCCTGAGCATGCTTATGCCAAGAAGAACTTAGAGGTCGTCGAACAAGCCCAGAAGCAACAGCAACAGCAACAGCAACAGCAACAGCAACAGCAACAGCAACAGCAAGGCGATTCTGACTCCAAAGACCAGAAAGACCAAAATCAGCAAGGTCAGCAAGGTCAGCAAGGTCAGCAAGGTCAGCAAGGTCAGCAAGGTCAGCAAGGTCAGCAAAATGATTCTTCGCAAAGCTCTCAGGATCAACAACAAAGCTCCGCTGACAATGGCAAGTCACAAGATCAAAGCAGTAACCAAGATCAACGCGGTAGCCAAGACCAAAACTCATCTCAAGGCCAACCTGAAAATCACTCTGACTCTGAAAAGTCTAAACAAGACGACAAGCAAGCCGGTCAACAAAGTAAGAGTGATCAGCCGAAACAGAGTGACCAAGAAGGCGCTACACCTCAAAGTGCTAGCGCACAACAAGCTTCAAAAGAAGATGGTGAGCAAAGTGGTCAGCAAGCTGTAGCACAAACCTCAGATCAACCTCTGTCGAGCGACCCTGACATGCGAAAACTTGAGCAAGTAGAAAGCGCCCGTGACCCGAGCCAACTGCTTAAAGCGCAAATGATTTTACAAGCACGACAAAAAAGTGCTCCTAACAACCAGAACAAAAAGTGGTAACCATGCGATTTCTAAACAAGCCATTTTTATCCGTACTCCTAACATTGTTGTTGGGAGCTTTCTCGTCCTTCTCAGTATTGGCTGCAAACGCCGTGGCGAGTGTTTCACATAACAGTGTCACCAAAGATGAAGTGTTCCTTCTTAGAGTCGCAACCGATGAAAAGGTCTCTTCTGATGCTCTAGATCTAACAGCGCTCCAGCAGAATTTCTATGTCGGCACACCAAACTTTGGGTCATCGATGCGAATCGTCAATGGCAGCCGTTCGGTGTCAAGTGAATGGAACATCAGCCTTGCTCCACTGCGTTTAGGCAAGATCCAGATTCCTAGCTTCGATATTGAAGGGGCGAAAACCAAGCCAATCACCATCAATGTTGCCGTTAATAAAGCTGCGCCCACTCAACATGACATGGCTGAGTTCCAGCTTAACCTCAGCAAGAACTCGCTGTACCCACAAGAAGTGGCTGAGCTTGATGTAAAACTCATCATCAAAGCTGATCCAAGAAGGCTGCAAGATCCTAAAATAGCGCCACCGAGCTCGCAGGGCTTAGATGTGGAACCTATTGGTGAATCGAAGCAATTTCAAGATGTTCTCAATGGACAAGAGGTGACGGTAGTTCAACAGTCTTTCCGTATCTCTTCACAAAAGGCCGGACAGTTTAAGCTGAATGGACCGAAGCTGAATGGAGCCGTTGTTTACTCAACCAACAACTCCAGTACAACGCGTCTGTTCCAGCTCGACACGCCCGTTGAAATCTTAGATGTAACTGTGAAGGACGTACCAAAAGGCTACCAAGGTGAGTGGTTACCAACATCAAACTTCAAACTGATTCAACAATGGTCAGATAGCCAAGGCAATCAACTGGGAAATAGTAATGGTTTAGAAGGCGACAACCAAACCATTGAAATGGAAGCGGGTGATTCGTTAACTCGTACCATCACGATGACGGCTAGCAACTTAACGCAACACCAGCTGCCAAAACTGAATATCACCTACCCTAATTCGGTACGTGTTTATGAAGAGAAGCCGCAATTTGGCACAACTCAGTCAGGTGATTCTGTCGTTGTTTACAAGCAAGTCTTGATTCCGAAAGAGGCAGGAAACATCTCGCTTCCTGATGTGTCTCAAGCTTGGTTTAACACCGATTTGCAATCAGAACAAACAAGCAAAGCGCAGGGGCTAGAGTTAGCGGTAAAAGCAAGTGATCGCGCAACGTCAAGCACTCCACCAGTAACTGCTACGCCCGCCCAACAAGTAAGCCCGACGGTTGTTACTGTAGATAGCCCTGGGATCTGGCCTTATCTCACCGCCCTATTTGCAGCTTTGTGGCTAATCAGCTCAGCATTGGCATTCTACTTCTGGTCACGCCGCGGCGTAACGACAAAACCAACACACACTGTTGAACGTCAATCAGATACCGCAGAAGCGCTTATTGAAGCTCTAAGAACGAAAGATGGCGTGATGACCAGAACCTTATTTGAGCAATGGAAATCTGAAAATACAGATCTAAGTGATGAGACGTTACAAACCGTTGAAGCCGAACTCACCAAGCTAAACCAAAGCCTTTATGGTGAAGCCGGTTCACCAGCCCAAACATGGAGCCCTGAGCTGGCAATCAAAACGGTGAAGAAGCCCAAGAGAGTTGCGAGTAAAAAGCATAATAGTTCGCTAGAAAATCTTTAGTCGACGCTGTTCATCAAGAACAGTAAAGCACAAAGGCCGTTGATCATCTTGAGATCAACGGCCTTTATTTTAAGAAAGAGATGCTGTGACTTTTTTACGTTTTAAGGCAGAAACGATTCGATTTCTCCCTGAGTCTTTGGCTTGATACAAGGCTTTGTCTGCCTTGCCATACAGTAGGTCGAAGTCAAACTGGCGCTGATCAGAAGTTATAGAAGCATACCCGACAGACGCGGTTAGATACTGGCTAGTACTGCTTTCACAATGGAGGATCTTCGCCTCTTCAATGCACTTTCTAATCGACTCGGCACGCTGCTTCGTTTCAGAGTGATTAGTGCCGATCATCAACAACATAAACTCCTCTCCCCCAATACGACAGAAAGTCTCTTGTTCATTGTAAACATGGTTATTTAGTATCTTACCTATCGAGCGTAAAGCAGCGTCACCTTCGGTATGGCCATAAACACTGTTGTACAAACCAAAGTGGTCGAGGTCGACAAGGATCAATCCAAATGTGACTTCATATTGTGTGGCAAACGCTCCTTGATCGTCGCAGTTCAAATCTTCTAACACTTGCGACAACATACGGCGGTTTCCAAGGCGCGTCAGCGGGTCTAATTTAGAAATGATATCCAACTGTTCGTTGGCTCTTTCAAGCTCTTGAGTGCGCTTACTAACCTCTTGCTCAAGCGTTTCATTGAGCTTTTTAAGCTCCTCTTGCGCCATGGTTCTTTGCAACACCTCTGCAAGGCTAGAAGCAAAGATACGAATCACTTCGCGAAGCTGGGAAGTTAAAGGGCTGCGTGTTAACAAGTTATCTGCGGCAATAAATGCAATCGGCTCACCCGTATTGGTGGTGAGCATGGTCATTGCCGTCCAACCGACTCCAACAATATTAAAGTCATGATAGATAGGTACTGATTCTTCAAACGCAACTTGATTGGGACAAGCGCGAGCCGCTGAAACAATGTTGCGTTCCACCAGCTCTGAACGATAGTAGGACTCGTCGACAATATCGCCTTTTATATCCGTACCCCAAGTACCTTGCATGTAGCTGCAATTCTTATCGGTCAGGAAAACCGCCAATCGGTCGATGCCTAGGTGTTGAATAGCAAAGCTAACCGCAGACTTACACACCTCACTAACACTGTCGCAGCGAGACAACTCCACCATGCTCGAGTGCAGCATGCGTATGTTCTGCTCTTGGCGTTTACGAATGTATATCTGAGAGAGCAGCGAGCCAAAGGACTCAAGCATCTGCTTTTGATAATTGGTTATGGGTGAACGGTGGATGTAGTTATCCATCGCAATCCAGCCGACCGGTTTATCCCCTTCACGCAAGATAAGCATCCCATTCCAGCCCTGCCCCACCACCTTGCCTTCGGTGTAGAGTGGCGCTTGTTCAATAATGACTAAGTTGGTGTGGTTGTCAGATAGCGCCTCAATGTATTCGGCCTCAAGCTGGTGTAAATCATATTGAGTATGATGTTCACTGTTGGTTTTACCCGTTTCGTCAGTGCCGTAAGTACCACTAAAACAGCGCTTTTTCATATCAAGTAACATGAAGATCGCACGATCAAAGCCTAGGCGATCGCGTACGGCTTCTACTGATGCTTTATAGAGTGCATCTAAAGTTTCTGGATTAGAAAGCTCTAACGCCACCTGATGAACTAGCTTCATGTTCTCGACAAACAATTCACGAAGCTTAATCTCATCAAGGTATTGAGCTTCTCGTGTGTCTCTGTGTTTGATCTCAAGTGCCGCGTTCTTCTCAGCACGAATACACTGCCAGCGAGCGGCGGCAAGTTGAAGAACATCTAGATCTTGGTCGAAGGTTTGATTGATCTTTTCGGCATCGCAATTTTGAATAATTAAATAAGTTCTACAGGCAGGCGCATTGTCGAGCATCATGATGAACGACTCCCCACCGAGCACTTTTATGTGATCCCAGTTACAAGTATTGATTGCCATAGGTAAAACACCGTCTGCGGTATCAAACTGTGAAACCCAAGGCCAAAATGTAGAGGGGTAATACTCAAGAGAGGTTAATTCGCCATGACAAAACAGCGGCAACGAATCGCTTTCCGGTATCGGCTCAGCAAATATCCCTATCCCTTTTGGAGCAAGCATTTTAGCCAAGTACTCAAAAAGAGACTCTGCCAATAAACGGTGATCGCGCGTAGCAGATATTTGTTTTGCAAAGGCTTTTACAGGCACAGCTTCCGTCCATTGGCTATTGAGAATACAGCAAAAATACAGAAGCCTTGATATGCAATCAATGTAACTAAAAATGAGATGTTAAGCGGGTCGCAATTTCACTTTTTACATTATCACAAGCATGAGAAGGACGACAAAAATGGGATTTCCTGCCCAAATTTTCATCGACATTGAGGCTTTTTTAAAGGCATAAAAAAGCCCCACATAAAGTGGGGCAAAACTTCCATCGCTTATAGTTATAGTGATAATTCTGTCGATCTATTCGATTATCTAACCTGCGTATCAGTTAGCGTGCTGGTTTTGCTAATAGGCCAAACACAGCACTTAAATAATCAATTAACCAAAGTCACCGTTTACGTAACCTTTAGTACGATCATCTTTTGGTTCGCTGAAGATAACACTCGTTTCGTTGTGCTCTACAAGCTCTCCCATTAGGAAGAAAGCAGTACGGTCTGAGATACGACGCGCTTGCTGCATTGAGTGCGTTACGATAACGATAGTGAAGTCTTTCTTCAGGTCTTCCATCAATTCTTCAATCTTGTGCGTCGCGATTGGGTCAAGAGCCGATGTAGGTTCATCCATCAGGATTACATCCGGTTCCATTGCAATAGTACGAGCGATACATAGACGTTGTTGCTGACCACCAGACAAGCCAAATGCGTGTGCTTTAAGACGATCTTTTACTTCGTCCCACAGTGCTGCACTGCGCAGTGAGCTTTCTACTACTTCATCAATGTGCTTCTTGTCTTTGATACCTTGAGCACGCAAGCCGTAAGCCACGTTCTCGTAGATGCTCATTGGAAATGGGTTTGGCTTTTGGAATACCATGCCTACACGAATACGTAGGTCAGCCACATCAATATTGCCGTAGATGTTTGTACCATCCATATCCAGCTTACCTTTGATAGTAACGCCTTCAATTAGGTCATTCATGCGGTTCAAGCAACGTAGTAGCGTTGACTTACCACAACCAGATGGGCCAATCAGTGCCGTAACCTGACGAGTAGGAATTGGCAGGTTGATAGATTTAAGCGCTTGGTTGTCGCCGTAAAACAGGTCTAGGTTCTCAATATCAAATTTGTTCATGTTCGTAATCTCTAAATTCTTAAATTCGTGTCTAACTTGATGCTTTCTTTATCACGGGGGCTCTCTTTATTGATGAGCCAGCTAATGAGCTTAGTAAGTTGCCGTGTTGAAGCGTCTCGCAATCAGTTTTGTAACCATGTTGATCAAGAGAACCAGTACGATTAGGACTGTCGCCGTGCCGTAGGCTTGGTTCCACTCATCGATAGTAAATAGCTCTGTTGTCAGCTTATATAGGTGAACCGTTAGTGTACGGCCAGAATCGAATACCGACTCAGGAACACGTGCCACCATACCTGCTGTTAAGAATACAGGTGCTGATTCGCCAATTACACGACCAATACTAAGAATGACCGAAGTTAAGATACCTGGCATTGCGCTTGGTAAGATCAAACGCCAGATAGTGTAGATTTTTGAAGCGCCAAGGCCATATGAGCCTTCGCGGTAAGTTTGTGGCACTGCCATCAATGCTTCTTCTGTAGTACGAATGATTACAGGAAGAATCAGGATACTTAGCGTTAGTGCACCCGACAGAATCGAGAAGCCAAGACCAAGAATCGAAACAAAGAAGGTCATACCGAACAGACCAAAGATGATCGATGGGATACCAGCTAACGACTCAGTACAGAATCGAATCACTTTCACCAATCGGCTACCTACTTTCGCATATTCAGTTAAGTATATCGCCGTCATGATGCCCAGTGGCGCGGCTACCGCAATCGATGCGATTACCATGTAGATCGTGGCAATGATCATTGGGAAAATACCACGTTCTTCACCAGTACGAGTGTAATCGTCAGTGATGAAGTTCCAATCTACGTATTGCAGACCGTTCGATAGGATGTACCAAATAATCCAGAATAAGAAACCAACGGTTACAGCTGCAGCTGCCCAGATAAAACCTTTTAGGATGTTATCTTTGGTTTGACGTGCTTGTTTTAGTTTTACGCGATCCATATTACTTATCCTCGCCTACTTCGCTTTTTCACGGTTAAGATAAAGTAGAGCACCATTTAACATCATGATGAACACTAGAAGTACAACACCTGTTGCGTACAGTGCGTTAGCGTGAACGCCACTTGCGTAAGACATTTCAATTGCAATGTTTGCTGTTAGCGTACGAGCAGAGTCCAAAATGCCTTCTGGCATTGCTGGCGCGTTACCCATAACCATGATGATTGCCATCGTTTCGCCAAGTGCGCGGCCGATACCCAAAATCACACCAGTCATAATGCCTGAACGTGCAGCAGGAACGAGTAGCTTAAAAATCGTGTAGATTTTCGAAGCACCCAGTGCAAGTGAACCTTCTTTGTATGTACGAGGTACCGCACGAATCGAAGTTTCAGAAACCGTGATAACGGTAGGAAGAATCATGATACCCAGAACAATGATACCCGCCAGGATAGTGTTACCCGCTGGTACTTGGAAAACGTTTTGAATCATTGGAACGATAATTACTAGACCGAAGAAGCCGTAAACTACCGACGGGATACCCGCTAGAAGCTCAACTGCTGGTCGAATAATATCTGCAAGACGCTTTGGAGCAATCTCAGCAATAAAAATAGCGGTTAATACACCAACTGGCACACCAACAACTACAGCTCCAAGTGTCGAAACAATCGATGCAACAATCATGGTTGCAACACCGAATAGAGCTGGAGGTAACCAGTCAACACCCAGAACGATGCCAGAAACACCGGCCTCTTGGAATGCAGGGATACTCTCTGCAACGATAAAGTAAGCGATAACGGCTAGTGATACGATGCCGATTACAGCACTCGATAAGAACAAGCCGTGGAAGATTCTTTCTCTCCAGTCGATGCGCTTCTTAGCACGTAGACTTGGCTTGTTGATTTGAGTCGCTTCAGTATTCATAAGCTTTTCACTATTTGCGATGGTCATATATAAAATCTCAAACTTTGTGGCTCAATAAGAGCTCGAAATAAACAAAGTTGAAAGAAAAGGCTCAGCCTAAAGCAGGCTGAGCAATAATTAAGATTGAGTCAGTTAAGATTAGTTAACTGTGATGTAGCCTTTCTTACCAGCGATAGCTTGAGCTTCATCTGCAACCATCCAATCTAGGAATTGTTGAGTTTCAGCTGTTGGAGCGCCTGCTTTGTAAAGAACTAGGAATGGACGAGCAACTTTGTAAGAACCGTTCTTAACGTTGTCTACAGTCGCAGCAGCGCCGTCGATAGTTAGAGCTTGAACAGATTCGTCAACTGTACCTAGAGAGATAAAGCCGATAGCGTATGGGTTGCTTGCTACAGAAACTTTAAGTGCGCCGTTACCGTTTGCAACTTGTGCACGTTGAGAGATAGCCGATACTTTCTTATCGCCAATCTTCTTCTTAAGCTTCATGATGTCTTCGAATGCACCACGTGTACCTGATGCAGTATCACGAGTGATTGCTACGATTGGCTTGTCAGCACCGCCAACATCTTTCCAGTTAGTGATGTCGCCTTTGTAGATTGAAGTGATTTGCTCAGCAGTAAGAGCAGATACTTCGTTGTTCGGGTTAACAACAACTGCGATACCGTCACGAGCGATAACTAGCTCTTTCAGGTCAGCTGTTTTCTCTTCTTCTTTTAGGTCACGAGAAGAGATACCAAGGTCAGCACTTCCATTTTTTGCTGCTTTGATGCCTGCAGAAGAACCTGGTGCTTGAATTTCGATGAACACTGGTTCGCCTTTATTCATGTAGGTTTCTGCAAAAACTTCAACCAGTGGAGAAGCACTGTTAGAGCCAACTACAGAGATAGTTTCTTTAGCTGAAGCTGTATTCACTGTTAGAGCGCCTAGTAGTGCGATTGCACCGATAACTGTCTTTTTCATCACAAATTTCCTTTAGTGGCGTTATTGCCGTAATGTTTTGCTTGAACGAGGCCTACTTTAGAATCCGAATGTGACAGTTGTGTTTCACTTAATTGAAGCCTATATGACAACTACAAATTAATGGCTAATTTCTCTCCTACTCGACTAATTGATAGTCGCGCGCCCATCAGATGCAGTTATTGAATGCAGGTCTCACCATCGTTTTAGCACCAAAAAACTAGATTTCCCTCTCTATTTATATCCAACACTAACCAATATATTTCTCTATTTATCAATCAAGTGGCCCTAAGACGATGGATAAAAAGATGCACCTTTATCGCCATTTCGAACAATAAACAACCATCCATATCAAATACCTATCGCATATAACGAAATCAAAGCCTTTATTGATTGAATTGTCAGTCTCATTAGTTAGAATCGCCAATTAATTCTAATAATAATAATTCTCATCTATTTATTTTATTCAAAAAAAGGACATTACATGCGCCAACTTCTCAGTGGCTTATCAATCAAAATACAAATTCTTATACCCGTACTATTTTCCGTCGTTTTACTTTTAGCCGGTGTCATTATCGGTGGTGAAAAGCTAGAAAGTGCATTCAAAGATGTGTCAGTAGCAACCGACCAATTAATCTTACATAAAGAAGAACTCAGCGAAATCGTCGACAACAGCTATGGCATGCGTATCAAAGCGATTTACAGTCTATTCAATGCTGATGACGTAAAAACACTGGTTGAAACACTAAACCAAAAACGTGATCAGAATACTCGCCTACTGAATTCATTAGACACAGTGCCAGGCATGCAAGATGAAGTAGCGGCGATGAACAAAGCGATGAATCACTATGTCGACTTTTCTCGCACCACCATGCTTCCTCTATTAAGAGCGAAACACGGCGATACATCACTCTCTTCAGATTTTGAAAACCGCTACCAGATCGCAATCGACCAATACCGACACGCGGGTAATGACATGGTGCAAGCGATCAACACGCTTTCTAAAAAGTTGAATCTGCTTGCGACTCAAGAAGTCGACATCAATGGTCAGCAACACACCAGCACACTCGATACCGCAACCATTGCGCTTCTAGTGATCCTATCTGTAGCTCTAATTATCAGTTGGACGCTGGCTGGCATCATTGTTAAGCCGATCAGCAATATTCAAGCAACCATGCGCGAAGTGGCAAAAGGTAACTTGTTAGTTAAAGCAGAAGAGTATGGCGACAACGAAATCTCACGCCTAGCGCAAGACGTAAACCAGTCTGTTGAACAGCTGCGTGACACGGTAAGCTCGCTGTCTCGAATCAGTATCGAAGTGGCTTCTGCGTCGACAGAGCTAGCGGCTGTAATGACACAGTCCAGCGTTAACTCAGACCAAGAGAAACAAGAAGTAGAACAAGTTGCTTCTGCTGTAAACCAATTAGAAAGCACAGCAGCACACGTTAACGAGAACGCAGTACAAGCCGACTCAGCGTCTAAGCAAGCTGACGAAATGGCGACACACAGCATGAGCTTGTTTAATGAAAGCAACAAAGCTAACGAACAGATGGCGATTCAGCTAAGCGAAGCTGCAAATGTTGTGGGCACGCTAAAAGAGCACTCTGAACAGATTGGTAAAGTGATTGAGGTGATTCAAAGTATCTCTGAACAAACTAACCTGCTTGCGCTTAACGCAGCAATCGAAGCCGCTCGTGCAGGTGAAAGCGGTCGTGGTTTCGCAGTGGTTGCTGATGAAGTTCGAATGCTAGCGGCACGTACACAAGATTCAACCAAAGAGATCCAAACCATCATTGAAGGTTTGCAGGTTCAATCCGGTAACGCGAATGAAAGCATGAGCAGCTCATTATCTATGCTGGAACACAACCAAACTCTTGCAGGTGAAGTAAGCGCGGCGCTTTCAGGCATTGCTAACTCGGTAACGGACATGACTGAGATTAACACTCAGGTTGCCTCTGCCGCCGAAGAGCAAAGCCAAGTAACCTCAGACATCAACCGTAACATCTCAAACATCTACAGCCTAGTAAGCCAAAACGTTACCGGCATTACTCAAGCCGCTGCAGCAAGCCACGAGCTTTCTAACCTAGCAGAACAACAGAAGCAGCAGTTGGATTACTTTAAGGTATAGGCTTCAAGGTACGAAGTTCAAGGCAAACAGATTCAGGCTGTATGCTCTTTAGAACTCGCCGATAAACAAAAAGCCAGCCATCATGGCTGGTTTTTCGCTTTTAGACACTACTGACGAGATTCAGCCGCTCGAATTCTTTCAATCGCTTCTACCCTTCTAAGCTGTTCTGGTAGGAAATGTTCAGTCCTAAGTTGCGCAATCTTCTCTTGTTGTTCGGTTTTTGATAGGAATGAATCTTTCAAGACATCATTTCGTTCTGCGAAGTAGACCTCTAACGAGTCTTCAAAGGCCGCTCTTTGTTTATCAAGTGCTTCAAGTCTCTGGGTTGCTTCTTCACCGACAAGTTCGCTTCTCTTTAAGTATTTACCCTGTTCATCGAGACCTTCAGAGCTAGAGAGCTGTTGGAGTAACACCTGATTCTGGTGACTCGACTGAACATAATCAGGTTGCTCAGATAGATAGGATTCGAGTCTTTGTTGGTATTCTTCATCCTCTAATCCCTCCTGTTTCAGAAGTAACTTTTCTAAGGCGATTTCTCTCATTCTGTTGTCGTGCGTAAACAGAATACTTATCTCGCTCTCACTGAAAAACTGAGCTTGGAGGTCAAGGAGCGCTTGATTGAGTGCACGTAGATCATCAGCGGAAATGGATGTGGTACCGAACTGCACGTCCAACGATGTCAGTGCCGACTTATACTCAAGATATTTGGCAAACAGTGCTTCATCAACCACGGTTGTTGATGCTTGTTCGTGGTGTTTCGCCACGTTGTCTCGAATATCTTCAAGGGTTAATTCTGTATTACCTGACACGAAATATTCCATCATGTCTTTTGCTGATGCGTTATCGATGTCGGTATCTTGCTGAGAGGTGACTTTCAATGAGGAGACGCGTTGTTCGTCGTCAGTATGTGTATCTTGATTATTTAGATATAAAAAGACCGCCGCTGTGCTCATCAGGGCTATCGTGATTATCGACAAAATGGCGGTCTTTTTCATCATACTTCCCTTGTTTTCTTGTTAAACGGCTTTGCAGACTACAAGCCAGCCAACTTCAATCGATTGGCATGCTGACGATATAGAGTTACAGGATCTGTCTCAAACAAGTGGTGAATTCCCAATAACCCATTAATCTCATCTAGGTGGTTCATTTTGTAATCATCACCAATCACTTTGCCCAAATGCGCGCTGCATGCTCCTACTAAGCCATCATTAGGTTCGTTGAAGGCTAAGCCTAGGATTGTCATCGCTCCGTCGGTAGGATCAAGAAGGTTGGTAAAAGTGGAAGACCCTGTCCATGAATAGTAATAAACGCCGTTACTTGCTTGCCACTCACCATCGCCACACTCAGACGTCGGAACGCCCTCAGGGTAAAACTGGTTGAAGGCTAGCGAGCCTTCTGTGGTCAATGCTTCAAGAGAAGCGAGGCCGTCTTGGTCGAGATCCGATCCACCAGATAAAAGGTTAATCAGTGT
The DNA here is from genome assembly GCF_041474095.1 of Vibrio sp. 10N.222.54.A3. Lineage (NCBI taxonomy): Bacteria > Pseudomonadati > Pseudomonadota > Gammaproteobacteria > Vibrionales > Vibrionaceae > Vibrio > Vibrio sp. 10N.222.54.A3. The sequence goes on along the minus strand of NZ_JBFRTN010000016.1, from coordinate 41,598 downwards.
CGTTAATCCACCTGCTAATTTAACCGCGATACCTTCTGTGACAGAGCCTTCAGATACGTTCCCTCGAACGAGATCAGCGACCTTAGAACCTTTATGTACACCGCCAATACTGGTCACTGAAGCAACAAGATCAGGTCGAACTGACGCAACATAACGAGCCGTAGGCCCACCGTGGCTATGACCAACCAGATTCACCTTACTTGCTCCTGTTGCAGCTAACAGCGTTTCAACTTGGCTGAGTAACTGTTCACCACGGACCTCTGAACTGTTGGTTGCAGAGACCTGAGCGACATATACGTTCGCGCCATCTTTGGTTAGGGATTCAGGTACGCCATAGAAATAGTCAACGCCCGCTAATGTATCGAAACCAAACAGACCATGTACCAACATAATGGGGTATTTCGTTTCAGTGTATCCCCTGGCTTCTAATGCTGATGCGCTCGTTCCGGCATATACGCCAAAACTGGATAGGCAGGCTATCGTCCAAATTAATATCTTTTTCAATGCTCTTTCCTTAAACAGATTAGACCTCTGATGAGTAAAAGAACCGTAGATGATGATTTTATAAAACAGAAAGTAACGACTTCATATTTGTGATGGCGAACTTGAATTAAACAGGTGCGATGAACATCAGGCAAACAGAATCAGGAGAAAAAAACATAAGCAATTGATTAAATTAACATTTAACTAAGGTTGATGAGATTGTTCTTTCAATATCCCGACTCAAATATCAATTCAACATTCTCAATAAACCAAAATTATTCGACAAATAACCGTTTGGAAACAGGTGTTTTTCAACCAAAACTCGTTGATAACTTGATGCTTATTCCATTAACGACACACCACAACCCTGAATGTATTGACGCTAATTATTGACTTTAGATATAGGTCGTACCAGTTATTTACTTATCCACTTATCCACTTATCAAGCAACAGCGTTTCTGTTTGGCTCATCTAAATATAAAAGAGAATACAGTGATGAAAAATACGGCTTTAATACTCACGTTAGCCCTGCCTTTTGGCGCTTATGCCGCTGAAGACTCAATACCAACACCTGAATCGATTACATCTGCACAAGTACTCAGTGCACAAGGCTCAGAGACCTATTCATATGTTAGATGTTGGTATCGAACCGATGCCTCTCATGACTCCCCAGCCACCGACTGGAAGTGGGCAAAGAAAGAGAATGGTGATTACTACACGATCAACGGATATTGGTGGTCTTCCGTTTCATTCAAAAACATGTTCTACAGCGATGCCCCGCAATCGGAAATTAAACAACGTTGCGAACAGACGCTCGACATCCAACATGACGCCGCTGACATCACCTACTTTGCCGCAGATAATCGCTTCTCTTACAACCACTCAATCTGGACCAACGACAACGCTTTTCAAGCCAGTAGCATCAATCGTATTGTCACCTTTGGTGATAGCCTGTCCGACACTGGTAATCTATTTAATGGCTCACAATGGGTTTTTCCGAACGCAGATTCGTGGTTTTTAGGGCACTTTTCGAATGGTTTAGTCTGGACGGAGTATTTAGCAAAAGCGAAAGATGTCCCTCTGTATAACTGGGCTGTGGGTGGCGCCGCAGGTACCAACCAATACGTGGCATTGACTGGTGTTTATGATCAAGTCACCTCTTATCTGACCTACATGAAAGTCGCCAAAAACTATCGTCCGGAAAACTCACTGTTTACTTTAGAGTTTGGCCTCAATGACTTCATGAATTACAACCGAGAAGTCGCCGATGTAAAGGCTGACTTTAGCAGCGCGCTGATCCGCTTAACAGAATCTGGTGCGAACAATATCCTGCTGTTCACCTTACCCGATGCAACCAAAGCCCCTCAATTCAAATACTCTACCGAACAAGAGATAATAAAAGTTCGTGGCAAGATCTTAGAATTCAACCAGTTCATCAAAGCTCAAGCCGAGTATTACCAAGGTATGGGGAAAAACGTGGTGTTGTTCGATGCAAGTGCGTTGTTCGCCAGCATTACCGATAACCCAGAACAACATGGCTTTCGAAACGCGAGTGATGCTTGTCTTAATATCAATCGAAGCTCAGCCGCGGACTACTTGCGAAGCCACAGCTTAACCAATGACTGTGCCACCTATGGTTCAGACAGTTATGTATTTTGGGGCGTGACACACCCAACTACAGCTACTCATAAATACATTGCCGACCACATCTTGGCGTATTCGTTCTCGACGTTCAATTTCTAACTAAATATCGAAAAGTAATGGCTGAGCCAAGGTCGAGATACAAAAAAACCGCCTAATATTGGCGGTTTTTATTTATGTCAGTTTTACTAGCAAACGCTTTAAAACTGGCTGGTGATTACTCGTCGTCCACTTTTGGTGCGACTTTCTTCTTAGGGATAAACACGGTATCACCCACGGCCACATTTTGGTGGAAGCGCTTATCGCGCTTAACTGGTTTCTTCGGCGTTTTCTTCGCTTGAGTGTTGGTCTTCTTCTTAGCAGGACCGCCTTTAGCAAACGCAGGTTTACGTGGCTTAATGCCTTTGAATTTACCTTTTAGGCCTTCAAGTACAGAGAAGGTCAAATCTTGTTGAAGGTAAAGTTCAACACGCTTGAAGCTGTCCCAGTCTTTTGGACCAACCAAAGAAATCGCATCGCCTTTGTTACCCGCACGGCCAGTACGACCTACACGGTGCACGTACTCTTCCGTATGCTTAGGCATATCAAAGTTGATAACGTGGCTCACGTTTGGAATATCAATACCACGTGAAGCAACATCGGTAGTTACCAAGATCTTGTAAACCGCACGCTCGAACTGGCTCATAATAGCATTACGTTGCGTTTGGTTTAGGTTACCACTCAGTGCTACCGCTTTAAGCTTCTTCTCGTTCAACTTATCTGTTAAACGGTCAGTATCAGCGCGTGTTGCTGTGAAGATCATTACCTGACGGTATTCAGCTTCTTCCAGTACACGGTCTAAAATCGCTTCTTTGTGATCTAGGTGATCACATAAGTAGAATTTCTGTGTGATATCTAAGTGTTGCTCGTTAGAAACACCAACAGAGATACGCTTAGGTGCGTCTAGCATTTCATTTGCAATGCCATTTACTTCAGCGTGATCTAACGTTGCAGAGAACATCAACGTTTGACGACGACGGTGTTTAGCTGCATTGGCAATGCGACGAAGTTCTGGAGCGAAACCCAGATCAAGCATACGGTCCGCTTCATCAAGGATTAGCGTTTCAACACCATCTAGGAACAATGAACGATGTTCTAGGTGGTCAGCAAGACGGCCTGGAGTCGCAACGATAAAACGAGGGTACTTACGCAGTGCTTTAACTTGGTCGTTAAAGTTCTCACCACCTAAGATAAGCGCCGCTTCATAAGACAGACCACCAAGCATGCTACGCAGTTCGCCGTAAACTTGCTTCGCTAGCTCACGAGTAGGAGCCAAAATTACACCACGAGGATCTTTAGCAGAAAACGCTTTTGTTTTTAATGCTTTATGTATCATTGGCAACACAAACGCCAATGTTTTTCCTGATCCCGTTTTTGATGAAGCCAATAGATCCTTACCAGCAATAGCAACAGGGATCGCTTTTGATTGGATCTCTGTCGCCTTCTTGAAGTCGTAATGTTTTAAGTTCTTCAGTAAGCGGTTATCTAAGCCTAAATCTTTAAAGTGCAAAGGACTCTCCAGTCATGATGGTATTGAATAAAATTAATTTAACGTGACATGATACCGCGAAAGTACTTTATAAGGATAGAGATCACAGTAAATTTATCCCTTTATCTATCTTTAGCTAGAACAACGTATGCATTGCTAGCAAAGGGATAGCTCTCCAAAAACACCTTCAAGTCGTCTCTAAATCCTTCATCTCATAAATGAGACACAACGTGATACTTAGCTAATTAACTCAAAAATTTAGCAATTTCTTTAGTTATTGTTTTTGCAGTTAAAAAATTAGTCGCTACAATCATTAATGAAGCGACTATATGATAAAGAATGTATAGCGCATCTTTTGATGATAAATAAGCAAGGAGTTCTTATGAATAAGACGTTAATCGCAGCTGCAGCATCAGTTTTCATTTTAGCCGGTTGTTCTTCAGAACCAGAAGAAGCTGCAGTGTCAGAAATGGATCAACTAACTAACCAAGTGGCTCAACTTACAAGCGAAGTTGAAGCACTTAAGAGTGACAAAGCAGCCGCAGAAATGAAGGCTCAAGAAGCAGAAGCAGCCGCTATGGCAGCGAAAGAAGAAGCGGATCGTGCTAACGAACGCATCGACAACATCGCTGAGTCTTACACTAAGTAGTTTGAGATCTAATCGCGATTAAGCTGTAGATTAAATAAGTCGCAAAAAGCAGTATATAGACAGCACCACTTCTTATCGGACGTGGTGCTTTTTTTGGGTGACACTAATGCGAGTAAACAAGATAAAACCGCCCCTTGTTGCAGAAGAGGCAATCGAATTAAAACTCAATCACAGGTGGTGCTATCTCTACAGGTACGCCGTTTTGAGCAAAGATAACCGCTTTCGCCTTTGAATTTGGCAGTTCTGCGTCTTCAAGCCACCATTTTAGTTCCACAGGGATCTGTAATGATTTCTTTGAACCATCACTTCGAGTTAATGGCTCGTGCGCTTCTACAAACACACTTCTATCAGGCTCTAATGACACCTTAATCGGCTCATTGATAATGGTGACCTGTTCACCACGGTTCACTTGCTCAAACAGCCACTCAATGTCTTTAGGTTCCATTCGGATACAACCAGAGCTAACTCGTAAACCTATCCCGAAATCTTTGTTTGTACCATGGATCAAATAGTCGCCAGCGCCATAAGCAAGCCTCAAAGCGTACTCTCCCAATGGATTTTCCGGCCCGGCAGGAACCACTCTCGGTAATTCAATGCCCTTTTCAAGATACTCGTTGCGGATTGAATTTGGTGGCGTCCATGTTGGATTCGGTCTTTTTTGGCTTATCTTGGTGATCATCTCGGGAGTATCACGCCCCACTCGACCGATGCCGACAGGGAAAACATGCACCTGATTTTTCTCAGGCTCAAAGTAATACAACCTTAGCTCAGCAAGATTGATGACAATCCCCTTTCTTGGGGTGTCAGGCAAAATCAAGCGGCTTGGAATGCTTAACACATAGCCTTCCGCGGGAAGAAAAGGATCCACCCCTTTGTTGGCTGCCATTAAAGAGAGAAAACCAATATCGTATTGCTTGGCAATGATGGCCAAGGTTTCGCCCGCCGCCACTTCATGCTGCTGGATTCTGCCCACAATGCGGCTTTCCGTTGGTGGCAATTCAAAGGTTGCAGCAGACACCCACGATGAAGCTATCCCGCTGGCAAGCAAAGTAGTTCTTACAACAAGCGACGCCGCCCTGTGGAGTCGTGTTTTCATTGACTGCAAAGGCGTCGAGTTAACGCAATACGACATACAAATCCTTGGTTTGTCTTTTATCAAAGTTTAGATTATCTCTGATCAAACGTCTCTACAACGTATTGTTGTCTCGAAACTAATAGGCAACAAGTTTATATGTAAGCCTTTTCTTCTCATTCACTTGCAATTTACCCATACAAAATCGATTGCCTTTACGCTTTCAACATATTTGGTTATCAATATTAATAAAACTATAATGGCAGACCTATTTTGTGACTAAAGTCTCATGGAGCCACGTTCTAACTCGCTAATATTGCCTCAACAAAACGAATTCAATTCAACAGAATCGGTAATTGATTAAATCCTGTTCCTATAATTACCGTTTAAACTTTGGAGAACGACCATGGCTACACCTCATATTAATGCTCAAGCTGGTGATTTCGCAGAAACAGTACTTATGCCGGGCGACCCGCTTCGCGCAAAATACATTGCAGAAACATTCCTTGATGACGTGAAGCAAGTTTGTGACGTTCGCAACATGTTTGGCTACTCAGGCACTTACAAAGGTAAGAAAGTTTCTGTAATGGGCCACGGTATGGGTATCCCATCATGCTGCATCTACGTACACGAGCTAATCGCTGAGTTCGGCGTGAAAAACGTTATTCGTGTAGGTAGCTGTGGCGCGGTACGTGACGACGTTAAACTAATGGACGTTGTTATCGGCATGGGTGCATCTACTGACTCAAAAGTAAACCGCATTCGTTTCAACAACCACGACTTCGCTGCTATCGCTGATTTCGGTCTTCTAGAAGAAGCAGTAAACCAAGCTCGTGCACAAGAAGTTCCAGTTAAAGTTGGTAACGTATTCTCTGCAGACCTTTTCTACACTCCAGAAGCTGACCTTTTCGAAAAAATGGAAAAGCTAGGCATCCTAGGTGTTGATATGGAAGCGGCTGGTATCTACGGCGTTGCTGCAGACCTTGGTGCTAAAGCACTAACTATCCTAACAGTATCTGACCACATCATCCGTGGTGAAAAACTAAGTTCTGAAGAGCGTCAAAAGTCTTTCAACGACATGATGAAAGTTGCTCTAGAGACAGCAATCAACATCTAACGATTTGATAAAAGATACATTGAAAAGCGTTACCCCGCAGCCAGGCTCGCTTGGCTGCTCAAATAATCCCGAGGGGGAGATCGTGTCTAACGACAAGCTGCCAAAAGATGCGGATGGTTTGCAACTCAACTTTTGTAAAACATTGGCGTGTGACAACTTTGGCTTGAGCGATGCAAAACGGTATGTTTTGCAACACGCGAACCCTAAGCGTCCAGCGATGGTTTGTCGTGAATGTGGAGCTTTCCCCCCCTTACTTAACAATCGTGAAGTGTTAAGCGAACTTCATCGCCTAAGACAACTTCACAGCGACGGGCTCCCTGCTTGTCGTAATGATGATTGCGATAACTTCGGCTTATCGGTTCATACCCATAAACATCTTTATCATGCCTTCGGCTACAGTGGCGACAGGCAGCGTTATCGATGCAAAGACTGCCAAACAACCTTCGTTGATAAATGGTCTGGATCCAATAAAAAACTCCAATTTCAAGAGAACCTCATGGGCTTACTGTTCATGGGCTATTCCGTACGTGAAATCTGCCGAAAATTAGAGATCAACCCAAAGACTTTCTATGATCATGTTGACCATATCGCGAGCCGTTGTCGTCGTAAATTAGCGATGATCGATGCACGATGGGTTAACCATGCGAAAGATTACGAGTTCGCATCTCACTACCAGCGTCTGCAACCACAAAGTAACAACGGTGTGGTGTGGATAGCGACGGGCGAGGCGCATTCTGGCTATATACTTTGCCAACACGTTAACTACTCTCAAAATGAAGAACCATCAGGAAACGTCGACCATAACCCTTATGATGATGTGGCACGATTTGTATCCAAAGAGCACTCTTCAGAAGCAAATCTCGAACTGCCTCAGCCCTCTGACAAACTAAAAGAGCGCATTGAACAGCAGTACCAAGTGATTCTTGCGAGAGGTAACGTTGAGGACCCTATGGGTAACCTCACCACATTTAGTTACCCTTCAAAAGGCGCTCTCATTCGACCGCCTTATACCTCTTATGCTCACTTCTTACATGTGTTGGATATGTGTAACGAAGACAAGCATGTCGCCATCTATATGCCACAAGATCCATTACTAAGATCTGCCGCTTTAAGTGTATGTTTGCCGCGCATTCAGAGTCAAAATATTGACCTCATGTATGTCGAAGAAGATTCAGGCTGGCAAGACGACCAAAGTTTTGAAAAGATCGACATCGTTCACATGAGTTGGTGGCGAGATCGCTGGGCTATTGCCAATCAGGGTGATAACCAGAAAGGTATCTGCTACCTAACCGGTAACAATCCAGAACCAAAACAGTGGTTTAACACAGCCTCAATTCAACAAACTAAGTTCTATCAACAGCGCTTTCAGTTGTTATTTGATAGCTTTATTAATGAGCCCAGACGTAAGCTTCGTCCTGGGGGCATTCTTCCATTGCTCGACATATTTAGAGCTTGGCACAATCTGTGCTACCAAGATAAGCAAGGGCTCACGGCAGCACAACGCTTAGGCGTAGGGGAGCTGCCATTAACTCTAAAGCAACTACTTTCATAGCAACAAAGCCTCTAGGTAATTATTCGGGAACTCATTGATTTTAAAGCGACAACATGAGGTAACACCCATAATTAGAAAAGATCGATGTTCCTTTGACGCTCTACGAAAGATAATTGGTGCTTATCTCAAATTACACTCTTATAATGATTGTGTTATCAATATGTTCGATAATCATGGATGTAAGTCTTGGACAAAAATCAGTACCTTCTTGAAACAGAATTAGAAAAACTCAAAACTCGTGTCGACTCTGAGCCATCGGTGATCCTAGAGATTGCCCAACAGTGCCTAGTCCGATCAGAGCAAGTTCTGTTTGAAGAGGGTGCCATCCAGTCATTAATGTTAATGGCAAGATGTAGCTGGAACCTGATGGATTACCAAAAAGGTTTAAAATACATCAAGGAAGCCTACAAGCGCCAAAGCCGATTAGATACCGACCTTTTTCTCCCTGAAATCCTCCATTTACACGCGCTCCAGTTCTGGGGACAAGCCAAGTACTATTCCGCCCAACAGTTCTGGATCAATGCTTTAGAGCAGTCCGCGTTGGTTGATGAAGTCGAAATTCAAATTGAATGCCTCATTGGCCTTGGCAATATTTGGCGGATGACCCACGAATATAAACTTGCACGTTCTACCCACCAGCTTGCCGTTAAAGTTGCTAACAACAGCCGCATTGGTTGGTTAGAGGGTAAAGCCAGAATACTGCTTGCGTGGGATTACTACCTGCTCAACAACTATGTTGAAATGCTGTCGGTATTGGACGGTGCAGAAGAAGCATTAAAAGACCATAAAGATAACACTTGGCATGCAGAGGTATGGGACTTTCGAGGCCTTGCCCTACTTGGTCTTGAACGCTTAGATGACGCGGAGCGCGCCACGGCCAAAGCGCACAATCTGGCAGTTGAACACAACCTAGTTTGGATGAAGGCGCACTCATACATCAGCCGAGCTAGATTGGAGCTCCTGAGAAAAAGACCAGAACAAGCGGCGGAATTACTGAGGCTCGCAGAACAATCCGCAAACGAGTTCGATAATGGCGAGTTGCTGAGCCAAATCTGTTACCAACAATCCTTGGTGGCGGAAGAAAACCAAGACTTCCAAGCCGCGCTCGTCGCCTTTAAAAAGTACCGTCAATATTCTATCGGCATGCTCAAAGAGCAAACGACACGTGTCGGTTTGGACAAAGCACGCAGTTCAAAACGCCAACTTGAACAGAGAGCACGAAAACTGATTAATCGTATTCGCGGTCAGCACGAGTACGATCCTGAAAAGCACCTCTCTTACGTTGTCTCTGAAACCTTTTGGTGGGAAAAGTTGGTTCTGTTCAAGACAGAGCTTAAACGTTCAAACCACAGCATCATTATGTTCCATCATGTCGATACTGATTACTTAGATGTCTGTACCGAGATTGCTCATGCTTTATGTAACCAGAATGACTTCATCGCAAGGCTAAGTTCTGAACGTGTGGCCCTTATGCTTTCCGAAAAAGGCGAAGCCGCAGAGCAAACCTTCCAAACTCTCAGCACCATGCTTGATATCTATCCATGGCATAGAAAAGGACTAAAGGGTTCGAAACCGACCGTCAGCCTCAATGATATTTTGACGTTCCCGTTCACGCTTGAACAATTAGAAGAAGACGATGCTGAGGTAATAGAATAATGGAAACTCTATTAAGCAAGATCACAGACGCTGGTTTAGACCCTTCATCAGTATCAGGTGAAGAAGCGATCATCTTCTGGAACCACATTCGTCAGCACGTTTCGACGACGCAAACAGAGCAAGCACACTGCTATATCATTAGCTCTGAGTACCGTGCTGAGTTACAACAAAATCAAACCAGCATCGAAGAGTTGAGACGAGCACTCGATCTGCTCCACCTTCCTGCCGATATCGAAGACATACTGACAGTCAAAACCAGCCTAAGTGACCGCTTAGTTGAAATCGGTGATTACACCTCAGCACTCAATGAATTCGTCAGTTCGTCGACTATCGCGGTTGAACACGGCCATATCGATGAGTATGTATTAGCCATTTTAGGCATGGGCAACCTGTGTGACTCCTATGGCGATCACAACAGAGCTCTTCGCTACTATCAAAAAATCAGCAGCATAGACCACGCGATAAGCAGTCGCTCACTTCGCCTCAAATTCAAGCTGCATATGGTAGCAAGCCTACTTCTACTCAATCGCATTACAGCAGCCAGCGATTTACTGAATGAGTGCGAAGAACTGAGTATTTTGGTCAGTGACAAGTTGCTCACAGCTCAAATACTGCTTTACCAAGCAAAGGTGCTGCGCGCTAAGAAAAAACACCATGAAGCGCTACGCTGTCTGTCTAAGATTCAATACCCAGCCAACAGCACTCAAGCAAGCTGGCTTGCAACCATGACTCGTCTAGAGCTCGCACATTGCCTAAGTGCAACCGGCAAGCAAGACTACGCGAGCATGATTTTGTCGAGCACAGACAAACGCGTGAAAGCCTACTCGTCGCCAGTACTTGCAAAACGATTCTACGATTCGCTGAGTGATGTGTGTATGAATCAAGGGCGTTTTCAAGAAGCGCTAAGCTATGAGAAAAAAGGCTACCGAATTGAAACCGATCTGATGAAGCAGATCCCGATCAGTGAACTCGGTGCAAGCCAACTACGCCGCCTGTCCCGTTTTGAATTACAACTCAAACTCATTCTCTCTGAACAAGAGAACAAAGAGCTCAAAGAGACAACGGAACAACACAAGAATGCGGTTGCTCAGCTTCAACAAGACGTATTCACCGATCCATTGACAGGGTTACACAACCGCCGCTGGTTAGATGTGAAACTGAAAGACATGCTGCTGCACGATACCTCTTTCGCGCTGATGGTTATTGATATTGACCACTTCAAGTCTATCAATGATGAACTGAGTCACTTAGTGGGCGATAAAGCGATTGTTAGTGTGTCTCAAGAGCTACGTTCATACTTTAAGTTTAGAGGCGCGTCATGTGTCAGATTTGGTGGAGAAGAGTTCCTCGTCATTCTAGAGAACACTGATCTTCCGAAGGCAGAAATGCACTCTGAAAATTATCGAGAGCGCATCTTCCAATTTGGATGGCATGAAATACTTGGGGAGCGTGGTTTGACCGTGAGTATTGGTATCACTTTGCATCGTGACGGAGAGAATACTCAACGCACCTTCTACCGTGCGGATAAAGCGCTATACCGAGCTAAAGCCAACGGCCGGAATCAAGTGTGTACAGAGTAGTGGCATATAGCTCTGTAGCTTAGGCCAACTGCTTATTGATAAAAGAACAGAGAAATACCAGCAAGGGCGGCAAGTGTGCCTATGATACTTTGCTTTGACACCTTCTCCCCTTTCAGCGCATAAATCACCAAAATAAAGACCGGGCTGGTCGCTATCAACGTTTGTGCAATCGCAGGGTTAGCATTCTTCAACGCCACTTGTTGAAGCCATAGAGCGAGAAACGTCCCGACAAAGATTGCTCCTAATAACCACAGTTTATCGAGCTTGGTCATTTCCCATAAATCTCTTTTTATCGATGAATACGGCTTCTTTTCAACGAAAGGGATAATCAGCATCACAGCAAACACGCCAATCGTCAGGCGAATCAAAGCACCTAACAATGGTGGGATATCACCCGCCACTAACGCGTAATGAGAAATAACCACACCAGATGCCTGACAGACACTCGCCACAAGCCCATAACCAATGCCACCCCACTGCGCTTTGTAATTCGATTCACCGCTCGCCGATTTTGATGGCTGGGAGACAACGAAGGTCACCGCTAGTGTTGTAATCACGACACCGAGCCAACTTTGCACTGTCAATACAGCGCCCAGGAACATTAATGCCAGCACACCAGAAAGAGGCGGGGCTAAAGATTCCAGTAACAGCGTCTTATTGGCACCGATTCTTTTCAACGCCGCAAAATAGGCGCTATCTCCAATCGCAATGCCAATCACACCTGAAATTGCCAATATCAGAAAATGGTTGGTACTCAGTTCAAACTCCGGCATCGGAATAAGAGGCATCACCAGCAACATCATCCCTGACGCCACTACACCCTTAACAATGTTCAATTGCATCGCAGAGAAGCGATGACCAAACTGTCCATAAATCCATGTCGCACACGCCCACACAATCGCAGCACCAATAGCCGCCAATTCACCTATATACATCCGTGTTTATCCTTTGTGGTTGTGCACGTCATTTAGAATCGTAGCTGTCATCATTTCAGCTAAAATACCAACCAGAAAGCCGAAATAGCCTCTTCAAACGCGATGAGATTTATAAGATTCGTCAATGGTTTTGCTCACATTAGAAGCGAACACTCATTATTTATAACTCAGCAAATCATTTTTATAACAATTACTTGGATGATAGCGTACTATATTTATAACTAACATCTAACATTACAAGGATCTGTTATGTTTTTAGACTACTTTGCACTCGGCTTACTCATTTTCGTTGCTCTAGTCATCTTTTACGGCATCATCGTTATTCACGATATCCCTTATGAAATAGCCAAAGAACGTAATCATCCTCACCAAGACGCAATTCACGTCTCAGGCTGGGTTAGCCTATTCACTTTGCACACAATTTGGCCCTTTCTATGGATTTGGGCAACATTATGGCGGAAAGACCGAGGCTGGGGCTTCGAAAAACTCGAAGAAGAGCAGCACGATATTCATCACCGAGTGGATGTTTTAATCGATCAAGTTAGCACCCTTCAAGAAGAGATCGCACAGCTCAAACAAGCAAATACTAAACAAAGCAGCACAAAAAAAGAGTCAAACAACGTTCAAGATCAGGAGGCTAAGTAATGGATTTACTACTGATAATGACCTACGCGGCACTTTGTATCACTATTTTCAAAGTATTTAATATCCCACTAAACAAATGGACAGTGCCTACCGCAGTGCTCGGTGGTGTGGTCATCGTAGGAACATTGATCCTATTAATGAACTACAACCATCCTTTCACACAACTTGGCAACCAAGTTTACTCAACGACTCCAATTGTTTCAGGCGTTAGAGGTAAAGTCATTGAGGTTCCTGTTGAGGCGAATTCTCCTTTAAAGAAAGGAGACATCCTCTTTAAAATTGACCCTATCCCTTTTGAAGCAGAAGTCGCCAAGCTCGAAGCGAAAGTAAAAGAAGCAAGCCAAGGAGCACTTGGGCTTGAATCTCAAGTTGCTGAAGCTGAAGCTGCTAAAATCAAAGCGATTGCAGAAAGAGACAAAGCGCAACGCGAATTTTCTCGTTATAAGCGTGGCTTTGAAAGTGGTGCGTTTACCGAACAACAATTGGATACTCGTAGACAAGCTTATAAGGCATCGGAAGCAGCAGTAAAAGTAGCAGAAGCAAGTCAACAACAAGCTCAGATCGCTCTAAATTCTGAAATTGGTGGCGAGAACACCGCAGTGGCAGGATTACTTGCAGACTTACGTAAGGCTCAATTCAACCTTGACCAAACGGTCGTGAGAGCACCAACGGATGGATATGTTACACAACTAGCACTGCGTCCAGGCGTAATGGCTGTACCGCTACCTCTTGCTCCTGTCATGACATTTGTCCATACGGAAGAAAAATACTACATCGCAGCATTCAGACAAAACTCATTGCAACGACTGCATCCTGGTTTCGAAGCTGAATTTTTATTCAGAGCACTACCAGGCAAGATTTTCAAAGGACGCATTGATGAAATAATCCCAGCTATTGGTGAGAGTCAAATTCAAGCGCGCGGGACACTTATTGGTACCAATGCACTTCGTACTAATGGACGCGTATTTGCTAAAATGACCATCACTGATGACCTGTCTGACTACCATTTACCTATGGGTACCGCGGTTGAAGTTGCCGTTTATTCTGACAGCTTCACCCACGTTTCAATCATGCGCAAGGTCCTTATTCGCATGAAGAGTTGGCAAAACTATCTATACCTAGACCACTAAACGGTCAAAGGTACGTGACGAACCCGCTTAACACATTGTTAAGACGAATGAAAAAGTCAGACTCGCTCTGGCTTTTTTGTTGCTGGATTAACCGTAAAATTACGCTTTTTACACGATATTTAGGTGTTCAGATGGAATTTTAGACATCTAGACACTTACCTTCCCTTATGGAAGGGTTCTACTGTATAATGCGCGCCTTATTTTTTATATTTGCCCAAAAAACGTTCTCATTGAGACGCATATTAATAATGGCGAATATTTATTCTTTATTTTGCTTTATTTTTCAGAATTCGAGGTTATCTATGAACTTTTCAGCTAAAACAGTGGTCGTTATCGCCATTGGCGCTGCACTGTACGGCATTGGTGGTTTACCTATGTTTGGTGTCCCAGTGTTTGCTAACACGACATTGAAACCAGCAATGGCAGTTCTAGCACTATTTTCTGTTTTGTTCGGCCCTATTGTTGGCTTCTTAGTTGGCTTTATCGGTCACTGGGTAACGGATCTGTTCGCAGGCTGGGGTGTGTGGTTAACTTGGGTTTTAGGCTCAGGTATCGTAGGCATGGTTATCGGCTTATTCCCGATGTTGACCAAGAACCGCCTTCAGCAAGGTGAGTTGCCTATGAAGGACTTCGCGCTGTTTGTGGTACTTGCCCTTGCCGGTAATGTGGTTGGTTACGGCTGCTCTGCATTCCTAGATACCATCCTTTATGCAGAACCGTTTACTAAAGTCTTCACTCAACTCTCTATCATTGCTGCGGGTAACACCGTTCTGATCGCTGTTGTTGGCTTACTGATCCTAAAATCAGTCGCTAAACGCAACAAACAAAGCCGTAACCTGACTGAGGCATAAGCGATAATGACTATAGCATTTTCGAACTTCTCTTTTAGATATGAGTCGCTGGATAAACCGACGCTAAAAAATATCAATCTAAGGATAGAGAAAGGAGAGAAAATCGTCATTATTGGACCAAGCGGTAGTGGTAAATCTACCCTAGGTCAATGCCTTAACGGTCTGATTCCTCATGCTATCAAAGGTGAGTTGACTGGCTCTCTAGAGATCAACGGTAAGAACATTTCTGATTTTTCTATGCACGACTATACCGAGCAGGTTGGCACAGTATTACAAGATACTGATAGCCAATTTGTCGGTTTGAGTATTGGCGAAGACATCGCGTTCGCACTGGAAAATCAGTTAGTGTCGAACATTGATATGTACCCTCTGGTTAAGTCGACAGCAAAAATGGTCGACTTAGCAGATATGCTTGATCGCTCGCCACATGATTTATCCGGCGGCCAGAAACAACGCGTGTCATTAGCGGGCATCTTAGTTGATGACGTTGACATCCTGTTGTTTGATGAACCTTTGGCTAGCCTTGACCCGAAAACGGGTAAAGCGACTATCGAAATCATCGACCAACTTCATAAAGAAACCAACAAGACTATAGTCATCATCGAGCATCGCCTTGAAGATGTACTACATCGCGATATCGATCGAGTGATCTTGATGGAGCGCGGTGAAATTGTCGCGGACATGACACCCGATGAAATCTTAGCTTCTGAACTGCTTGAAACACACGGTATTCGTGAACCACTTTATTTATCTGCTCTGAAGGCAGCGAAAGCACCTTTGACCAGTGAAGATAAGCTATCAAACCTCAAAGCTCTCGATTACAAAAGATTCCGCCCTGCGGTTCAGGCTTGGTTTGCAGAGCGCCCGACTCCAGTTGCCGAGAAGCAGTACCAACCTTTGCTTGAGGTCCACGGCCTGACTTACTCTTACGATGGTGAAAAGAACGCTCTCGAAGATGTCAGCTTTAAGATTGGTAAGGGTGAGTTCGTTTCAATCTTAGGCAAAAACGGTTCAGGCAAATCTACCATCACTAAACTCATCATGGGTGTGATCGATGCCGATTCAGGCTCTTCCTATCTAAATGGAGAAGACCTATCTGAGCTTTCTATCTTTGAAAGAAGCCAGAAAGTCGGTGTCGTGATGCAGAACCCAAATCATATGATCTCTCATCATATGATTTTTGATGAGATTGCTTTTGGTCTTCGTAACCGCAACATTGCAGAAGAGCTGATCACAGAAAAAGTAGAGCATGCTCTTGAGTTGTGTGGGCTGAGTAAGTTCCGCCACTGGCCGATCGAAGCGCTAAGCTACGGTCAGAAAAAACGCGTAACGATCGCTTCTATCTTAGTATTGGAGCCAGAGCTTCTGATCTTGGATGAACCAACAGCGGGTCAAGATTACCGCAACTACACCTCAATGCTGGCGTTTATCCAAAAGCTTAACCGCGAGTTAGGTATCACCGTCGTGATCATTTCACACGACATGCACCTTGTTCTAGAGTACACCACACGCTCAATTGTCATTGCTGACAGCAAGCTGATTGCCAATGCCGCGATGACGGAAGTATTCAGTCAGCCATCGCTGTTAGAACGCGCAAATCTTTGTACCACCAGCATTTATGAACTCGCGACTATGATGAAAATCGACGACACCAACGCATTCATGCAGTACTTCATCGACTACGAGAGAAGCGCTCAATGAACGTATCAAAAGTAAAATTCGGCATCAATTACATTGATACAAAATCACCGCTTCATGCACTTAACGGCATCACCAAATTTGCGCTCTTCTTAGCTTGGGTAACCGTGGTCTTAACTACGTTCGACCTAAGATTGATTGCACTGCTTATTGTGACTGGTTTATACCTGCTAAAGCTGACTAATGTGCCTGTACGCGTATATAAGCCTCTGTTATTGGGTACGGCGAGTGTATTGAGCCTAAATGCTTTGTTCATGTATCTGCTGGCTCCACAGCAAGGTACTGAGCTCATCGGCAGCAAAACCTTATTGCTGACATTGCCGGGTAACTACTCGTTGAGCCAAGAGACTCTGTTTTACTTGGTTACTGTGACGCTCAAATACATGAGCATGTTCCCGATAGCGTTGATTTTTGTCTTCACAACGCATCCGACTGAGTTTGCAGCTAGCCTCAACCGTATCGGTGTTCCTTACAAGATCGCCTATGCGGTCAGCTTAACACTGCGTTACTTGCCAGAAGTTAAGAAAGACTTCATCAATATCATGCATGCTCAACAGGCTCGTGGTGTAGAGCTCTCAAAGAAAGCGCCTCTAATTACTCGAATCAAAAATGTGGCTAAGGTTCTAGGCCCGCTCATTTTCTCTAGCTTGGACCGAGCAGACGAGATCTCTAACGCAATGACGTTACGAGGTTTTGGCCGACACAAAGCTCGCACTTGGTATAGCTATGCACCTTTGAAACGTATCGACTTTGTTTGTTTAGGTGTCATCGCTTTTATCGTGGTGTTAGCCATTGCGAAACGCATTCTAGAGCCGCAGTTATTTTGGTATCCGTTCTAGTCATCTGAATTAGCATAGATAAACAAAGACTTTAAATAACACACCGCTCAATAGGGCGGTGTTTTTGTTTATGCCAAAATCTGATTGATAATTGAACCAATGACACAATACTGACTATATTTAACGATAAATTGACCAGTTATTTACCCTTGGAGTTTGAGATTTAATTCATAAGCTCTTAATATACTCTTTTACAGAATGTTACAATCAATAGAGATTTGTAATGGCTCGAATTACTCAAGTACAGAAACTAGAAAATCAAAAAAACTACGATGAGATCGTACTAAACCTTTTTCTGGCTGAAGGACATGAAGCACTAACTTATGCAAGGATTGCTCAAGAGATTGGCATTAGTTTAACGACGCTTCAGGGCTATTATCCGTCGACCCGCGCTATTCGTTCAGTACTTCACGAACACATGCTATCGATCGTTATAGACGGTCTAGACTTTTCATCGGAAGCGCTTTTTATCCAATCTTGGCAAGCCGCTCTAGATAATGAGCAGTTTCGATACGTGATTAAATTGATGTTTTTCCATGCTTCGCAAATCAAGAATCCTGAGCAATTTAACCTCAGCTCGAACGGCGAATTTCGTGAAAAGATGTTGGACAGTTTCGGCAACAACTCACTTCGAATCCTTGAAATGGTAGTCGGACGCTCAATGTTCTATCTCACCAACTTCAAGTAACGCTAACCAGCTTACTGAAATAGAAAAAGGGAACCCTAGGGTTCCCTTTTTTAGACTATCAGAAAAGTGAGCAGCGATGACCTGCTCAACTTATAGACCTAATTTAGCTTGTAAAAAACGGTCGATAACGGCGGCAAACGCAGCTCAATCGATGTGTCTAGCCCTTCGCTCTCTACAGATTCAATCTCAGCAGTCTGCTTCACTTCAAAACCGCTGCCTGCATAGTCGACAGAGTCTGTATTCAACAACAATGCGTATTCACCTTTTGCAGGAACACCTAAGCGGAAATGCTCGTGAGGCACTGGCGTAAAGTTAGACACTATCAATACTCGCTCACCAGATTCACTGATGCGCTCGTGCGCAAGAATGCTCGCTTCAGCAGAGTCCTGTAGACGCCATTCAAAGCCTTTCGGATCAAAATCAAGATCGTGCATTGCAGCTTCAGAGCGGTACAGATTGTTCAGGTCTTTCGTTAAACGCTGAACACCTTGATGACGCTCGTAATCCAGCAAAAACCATTGCAGCTGGTCGTCATGGTTCCATTCAGCCGTCTGACCAAATTCTGCACCCATGAAGTTCAGCTTCTTACCTGGTTGCGCATACATGTAACCCATATAAGCACGTAGGTTTGCCGTTTGCTGCCATTCATCACCAGGCATCTTGTTGTGGATAGAACCTTTACCGTAAACCACCTCATCGTGAGACAGAGACAATACATAATTCTCACTGTGTGCGTAAACCAGTGGGAAGGTAATCGTATCGTGGTGATATTTACGGTTGATTGGGTCTTCTTGAATGTAAGACAAGCTGTCGTGCATCCAACCCATGTTCCACTTAAAGCCAAAGCCTAAGCCGCCCATAAAAGTCGGTGCTGAAACACCAGGGAAAGCCGTTGATTCTTCAGCAATCGTCATCGCATTCGGAAAGTGTTTATACACTTCTTCGTTCATCCACTTAAGGGTTGCGATAGCGTCGTAGTTTTCGTTGCCGCCATCCGCATTCGGGATCCATTGGTCATGGCTACGCGAATAGTCGAGGTACAACATCGAAGCAACCGCATCAACACGGATGCCATCAATGTGGAATTGCTCGAACCAGTACAGTGCATTAGAAACTAAGAAACGACGAACATGCTCTTTGCCTAAATCGTAAATGTACGAGTTCCAATCTTGATGCCAACCACGACGTGGATCTGGATCATGGAATAATGGCGTACCATCGAAGTTTGCTAGGCCGTGATCATCACTTGGGAAGTGAGCAGGAACCCAGTCCAGAACAACGCCAAGACCCGCTTGGTGACATTGATCGACGAAGTATTTGAAATCATCTGGAGAGCCAAAACGGCTAGTCGGTGCAAATAGACCTACAGGCTGATAGCCCCAAGAACCGTAGAATGGATGTTCTGAAACTGGCATTAGTTCAACGTGCGTGTAGCCAAGATCCGTTAGGTATGGGATCAGCTCTGCCGCAAGCTCGCGATAATTTAAGAATTCACCTTCAGCGTTACGCTTCCAAGAACCTGCATGCAATTCATAGAACGAAAGCGCTTCTTTGCGCTTTTGCGTTACCGGGCGATTTTGCCATTGAGTATCTTGCCACTGGTAACGAGCGTGATCGTAAGTTACAGATGAGAACGATGGGTATTGCTCAGAGTAGAAACCCCATGGGTCAGCTTTGTGTGGTAAGCCTTCGCCATTTGGTCCTTTTAATTCAAACTTGTATTGAGCGCCTTCTTCCAGTTCAGGAATGAATAAGCCCCACATACCGTAATCTAGGCGTTGCATTGGGTGGCGGCGACCATCCCAAGCGTTGAAGTTACCCACCAAGCTTGCCGCAGTTGCATGCGGTGCGTACACCAAGAAACGCGTACCTGAAATCGTCTGTCCATCACGCTCTAGCGTAATAAACTGAGCCCCCATGTGATGATACATATCTTTCGGTGTATGAAGATCTTCATAACTCGCGTACAGATCGTGGTACTGGTAAGGATCATCGATGATCTGTTCTACGCCAGCCCAATCAACCGCAAGCTTATAGTGAGTAAAACGTAAGTCTCTCTCTTGCTTAAGAATGAAACCACTTTCACCCTCTCGCGCTAACTCAATACGAGGTTCCTTTCCAACAATCAACTCGACTTTATCTGCCCCAGGAATCCACACACGTAATGCACCTTGCTCAGAAGGTAGGTATGGCCCTAAAAACGCGAATGGGTCTGTGAAACAAGCCTGTGATAGTTGGGTATATATTTGTTTTTGCTTTGAAATCGAACTTAGTTCCAAAACGTTTCTCCCTAACCAAACATCCAAAAAACATAATACAAAAATGCCCGCTATTAGTGCGGGCAATATAACGACGGTTTATTCTACCAGATGAGCATTCATTATTGAGTGACCGAGGTTGTAGTTTCGTACGGCGTAAGCAAAAAACCACCTAATTTCAAGTCACTCACGTCATTACTTACCGGCTTTTTCTCGAACGTCAGTCAGCTTAGAAGCGATACGATTAACGCCTTCGTGAGCAAATATTTCGTCCAAGTTCATTGATAGTTTACGACGCCAGTTAGGGTATTCATCAACCGTGCCAGGAATGTTTACTGGCTTGTCCATCTCTAGCCAATCTTCTAGCTGAACGCTCAGTAGTGTTGAACCACCAGCCGCTACGTGCAGTTGAAGTGCCTCAGCAAGGTAAGAGTCCATCGGTACTTGGCTCGCATCGCGGCCCACACCTTCTGGTAGGAAACCATGCCATGCTACTGAATCTAAGATACCTTGCTTGCACTCTAGGCGGTCATCGAACAAGGTTTCTAATTGTTCTGCATCTGGGTATAAGCCAATCTCTTGGCCCATTTTCAGGTCATCACAGTGCCAGAAGCCACGAAGCGTTGGCATATCGTGAGTACACAGTGCCGCCATCGATTGTGATGCGTAGTGTTTTGGTGAGATGAAACCACCGTCATCTTCTGATGTTTCGAAGAAGAACACTTTGTAAGAGTGCACGCCAGCATCTGCAAGGATGTCGACAATCTCATCCGGTACCGTTCCTAAATCTTCACCGATAACGCTACATTGGTAACGGTGAGATTCAAGCGCCAGAATAGACAGCATATCTTGTACTGGGTAGTAGATGTACGCGCCCTTAGTTGCGTTCTCACCCTTTGGAATCCACCACAAGCGCAGTAGACCTAAAACGTGGTCGATACGCAGTGCACCACAGTGCTTCATGTTCGCACGAAGTAGCTTGATGTAAGCGTCGTAGCTTGTTTCTTGAAGCACTTCTGGGTTTAACGGAGGTAGACCCCAGTTCTGACCCAAAGGACCAAGAATATCAGGTGGAGCACCAATGCTCGCATCCATCACTAGGTTGCCTTCGTCAGCCCAAGTCTCGCTGCCTGAATCTGCAACACCTACCGCTAAGTCACGGTACAGGCCAACAGCCATGCCCTTCTCTTCTGCAAGAGACTGTGCATCGTTGATCTGGCAATCTGCTAGCCATTGCAGGTACATGTACAGATGAACGTTTTCTAAGTTCTCTTTGATGTATTTCTGTGTCGCTGGGCTGTCGAATGTACGGTACTTCTCAGGGAATACCGGCCATCCCCACATGCCAGAATCTTCTGCATGCAGTTCACCATGTAGAGCATCAAACGCCGCTTGATGCATCAGGCTATCGCCACCCTCTTCTACGAAGGCTAAGAACGCTTGTGCACGGTCGCTGTTTTTGTCTAGATGACGAGTCTTAAATTCTGCGAATAGCAGAGGCAAGATGCTCATCTTAAGCTCAGACACTTCGGTGTAGTTTACCCAGTGTGCTTCACGCGCTTTTTGTAGACGCTGTTGGAACTCTGCGCTGCCGACTGTTTGTTGTGCTTCTGCACTTAGTGCAAATTCAGGAACTGAACTCACATCAATGTATAAGATGTTCAACCAGCGACGAGAAGATGGGCTATATGGGCTCGCACCTTCAGGATTAGCAGGGAACAATGAGTGAATTGGGTTTAGACCAACGAAGTCACCACCGCGAGATGCGATATCAGCAACCAATTGTTTTAGATCACCGAAGTCACCAATACCCCAGTTGTGCTGAGTTCTTAGTGTGTAAAGTTGAACACTTGGTCCCCAAAGCTTTTTGCCTTGCTCGATTGGTGACTGCTTGAAACACGCTTTTGGCGTAATAATCAGTGTCATCTCGTAAGGCTTCTTACGGCGCTTACGGCTCACAATGAGCTTGTGATAACCCCATGCCAAATCACTTGGCAATGCAAACACTAAAGGGCCACCCTCGGCACGCTCGTCACGAACGACTTGAGATTGAAGATAGCCTTCAAGTACCTCTCCTTGCTCGGTTTCTAAGCGCCAGCTGAACTCACTTTCACGAGCACTTACACCTAGATTAAGCGCCACTTCTACTGGCTCACCGTCACGCAAGACAAGAACTGGGTCTAGTACATCTTTTTTGTGTTTTCTTTCTGCTGACTTAAGCAGTGCATCATCGCTGCTTGTATCGTAGCCCAACGAAGCCAATAGAGACGTGATCGTCTCGTCTGATACTTGTGCTTCATCGCCCCACGCACTAACGTAACTGTCGGCAATGTTTGCCATTTCTGCGACTTGTTTTAATACGGTCTGTTCTTTCATCGCTCTCTCCGAAAACGTTCTGACGCTTTCTATTTTGTAGGGTTGTTAATTTAATTTTTACTAATCAATTAGCTTGTGACAATCGGTTTGTAAGCAGCTTGTTTATAAACGAAACCTTTAAGCCTTTCGTTTGCTCACAAGCTAATTGAGCCAAGGCAGAAACTGCCTTGGCTACTTTGGAAGTATTAACGGTTAACCGCTTCAAGTTTCCAGATGTTGTTCACGTAGTCGCGGATAGAGCGGTCTGATGTGAACTTACCAACCAATGCTGTGTTAAGAATTGCTTTCTTAGCCCAACCTGCTTGGTCTTTGTATTGCGTGCCCATGTCTTCGTGCGCTTTCACGTAAGATGCGAAGTCAGCAAGACATAGGTAAGGGTCACCACCGTCTAGCAGGCTATCAAACGTTGCACGTAGAAGGCCTGGTTGACCTGGAGTGAACTCATCGCCAGTCAGTAGGTCTAGAGATGCTTTCAGTAGTGGGTCTGCATTGTAGTAGTCGTATGGGTTGTAGCCTTGAGCTTTCAGAGCTTGAACACCATCAACGTCTAGGCCGAAGATGTAGATGTTTTCATCACCCACTTCTTCACGAATCTCAACGTTTGCACCATCCATCGTACCGATAGTTAGCGCGCCGTTTAGAGCCATCTTCATGTTGCCCGTACCAGATGCTTCTTTACCCGCTAGTGAGATTTGCTGAGAAACGTCTGCTGCAGGGATGATGATTTCAGCCATGCTTACACGGTAGTCAGGAATGAATACCACTTTCAGTTTGTTACCGATGCGAGGGTCGTTGTTGATCTTCTCTGCAATCTTGTTAACCGCGAAGATGATCTCTTTCGCTAGGTGGTAACCCGGTGCTGCTTTCGCTGCGAAGAAACATACGCGTGGCTCACACTCGAAACCAGGTTCGTTAAGAATACGGTGGTACAGAGATAGAATGTGTAGCAAATCTAGGTGCTGACGCTTGTATTCGTGAAGACGTTTGATTTGAACGTCAAAGATAGCGTTAGTATCTAGCTCGATACCCATGTTCTCTTGAACCCAATCAGCTAGGCGCTGTTTGTTTTCTTTCTTAACAGCCATGAATTCTTTTTGGAATTTCGCGTCTGTTGCAAACTTAGCGATGCCTTCTAGCTGCTCAAGTTTTGCTGGCCATTCAGTGCCGATCTTACCCGTGATTAGCGTAGATAGACCTGGGTTACAGAACTTCAACCAACGACGTGGCGTGATGCCGTTCGTTACGTTAGTCAGTTTACCTGGGAAGATTTCGTTGAACTCAGGGAACAAGTCTTTCTTAACCAGTTGTGAGTGAAGCGCAGCTACACCGTTTACTTTGTAAGAACCAATCACACATAGGTTTGCCATGCGAACCATGCGGTGGAAACCTTCTTGGATGATAGAAAGCTTCGCTTGCTTCTCACCGTCACCAGGCCACATCTTGCGAACTTCTTGCATGAAGCGGTGGTTGATTTCAAAAATGATTTCCATGTGACGTGGAAGAAGACGGTTGATCAGTGATTCAGACCAAGTCTCTAGTGCTTCAGGAAGTAGTGTGTGGTTCGTGTATGCGAACGTATGAGCACTGATTTCCCATGCTTGGTCCCAAGATAGACCTTTCTCGTCAATCAAGATGCGCATTAGCTCAGGAATCGCAATCGTTGGGTGCGTATCGTTAAGCTGAATCGTTTCTTGCTTAGGCAGATCTTCTAGAGAGAAACCTGCTGCTTCGTGACGACGTAGAATATCGCGAACCGATGCTGCTGAGTGGAAGTACTGCTGCATTAGGCGCAGAGTCTTGCCTTTCTCGTGGTTGTCGTTCGGATAAAGTACTTTAGTGATGTTACCTGCATCGATTAGCGAGTGTTGCGCTTCGAAGTAGTCACCGTTGTTAAAGCTTGCTAGTGAGAATGGTGCAATTGCCTGACATTCCCAAAGACGCAATGGGTAAACCGTGTTTGACTCGTAACCTACGATAGGTAGATCCCAAGGCATTGCTTTCACTTCCATACCTGGAACCCAAGTACGTACTTCTTTACCGTCGATGAATTCAACTTCTACATGACCGTAAAAACCAATGTGTTGTGCTAGTTCTGGACGAGCCACTTCCCATGGGTAACCTTCAACACCGCGCCATGCGTCAGGTGCTTCTTGTTGGCGACCGTCTTGGAAAGACTGCTTGAATAAACCGTATTCGTAGTGAAGACCGTAGCCTACTGTTGGGTATTCTTGAGCGGCACAAGAATCCATGAAACAAGCAGCTAGACGACCAAGACCACCATTACCTAGTGATGGGTCACGTTCTTCTTCTAGAAGGTCAGTTAGGTTTTGACCTAGCTCTTCCATTGCATGAGTGATCTGTTCGTATAGACCCATGCTGATCAGGTTGTTACCTGTTAGACGGCCAATCAAAAACTCAAGTGATAGGTAGTTAACGCTCTTCGCGTTCTTAATTTTTTCGTCATTTTCAGTTTCTAACAGATCAAATGTTGTGAGTTCTGCTAGCGCACGCCCCATTGCTAGGTACCATGCGCGGCTATCTGCGTTTTCAATCGTTGTTGCGTAGGTTGCAGATAAATGTTTCTTAACACTCTCTTGGAATGACACTTTATCGAAAGTTTTTTGCTGAGTTGGTTTCATTTCAGAAATCTCGCTTTTAATAGTTCTAATTCATCTGTGACATATCGTGCATGGTCACCATAAACTAAACATCCTCCCGCTAATGCAACTGACTAGGAGTAGATGGGAGGGCGTAGGGGGCGTACCGACTTAGGGTTAGTGATCTGACTCTCATGTTCTGACTGCGAACAAAAACTTGGAGTGACTAAGATCACAAGCTCCCGTTCGATAACTTAACTTCAATTGATGTGACTTTTATTTAACCCATTTAAAGTCATTGCCAAATCTGAGTTTCAGATCACGAAAATAATTTCCAACTCTCATCTTTTGCATTGATTCCCGTGTAGGGATGAACGAAGTCACATTCACAAAGCAACCCGCAACGTGAGCAAAGTCTCAAATAAAGGGCGTAGACACCCAAAAACATGCAGGAGTGCAAGGTTTCTGAGGAGGATCGTAGTCGGTAACGTTTGGCTTCACGTAATATGAGTAAAGACTTAAGTAATTAGGCTCATGTCATTGGAGTGCACTCAACGATAGATTGGGATATTCCAGAACATAGCCACGGAATAGGTGTAAAACTTCGATATGTGGATCCCTTCGAAACTGACTCGTCCCGGCCGCTTACATAATGCAATCCTACGACCTAGGGTTCTCGATCTGCTTCACAATGCAGATTGCTATAAGCTTGTGTTGTTCCGCTCTCCAGCGGGCTACGGCAAAACCACCATGGCTGCACAATGGTTGGTAGATAAACCCAATGTGGGTTGGTACAGCATTGATGATAGCGACAACGATGCCTTCCGCTTTATCAACTACCTACTTCAATCACTTAATAAAGCGACTCAAAATGCCTGTCCGAATGCCCAAAAGCTGGCAGAAAAACGACAGTTTTCATCGCTGCATTCTTTATTAAGTGAAGTATTTGCCGAGATGTCGGAATTCCATCACGAGTGCTTTCTGGTGTTGGATGACTATCACTTGGTCAACAATGACGACATCCACGAAGCCATGCGCTTCTTCCTCAAACACATGCCCGATAACCTAACGTTGGTTGTCACCAGTCGTGGTACGCCACCACTTGGTACAGCAAACCTGCGCGTTCGTGACTTAATGATCGAATTAGGTAATGACTCGTTGGCGTTTGATACCGAAGAAACCACACGCTTTTTCAACCAACGCGTAGCCGACGGCATTGATGACACCACGGCAGATAGCATTTGTAGTTATGTAGAAGGTTGGCCTTCTGCACTACAACTTATCGCGCTACAAGCACAACACCAAAAACGCACTCTTGCACAGTCCGCAGAGTCATTCTCTCACTTTAACCATGCCCACCTTTGGGATTACTTGGTTGAAGAAGTATTCGATCTACTGGATAAAGAAACCCGACAGTTCTTGATGCAGTGTTCAGTACTTGATCATTTCAATGACGAATTAGTCTGCGCGCTTACACAGCGTGAAGACGCACTGGGTATGATCGAATCACTCAACCGATTTGGCTTATTCATCTACCCGCTTGAAGGCGAGAAAAACTGGTACCGATTCCACAATCTATTTGGTGAATTCCTCGCACATGAGCGCCAAGCTCGAATTCCTCAGCAAGAAGCAGAACTGCATCGAAGTGCTGCAAAAGCGTGGATCAAGCAAAACACACCACACCAAGCACTACGTCACGCACAGCGCGCTGAAGATCCAGAACTGATCATTCAAATCCTGACTGAGCACGGTTGGCCGATGTTCAACCAAGGTGAGCTTTCGTCACTAGAGATGGCGATCAAGCAACTGACTACCGACCAACTTTACAGTGAGCCAAAGCTTTCGATGTTGCGTGCTTGGCTTGCACAAAGTCAGCACCGTTATGACCAAGTGGGTACTTTGTTGGAAGAGGCTGAGACTCAATATCAAGCTCGAAACATTGAACTCGATACTCAGCAGCAAGGCCAATACAACGCCTTACGCGCACAAGTTGCCATCAACAGCAATGAGCCTGAGAAAGCATTGGAATTGGCTGAGCTTTCGTTGAGTCAGTTGAACACCACCGTTTATCGTAGCCGCATTGTCGCAACCTCGGTTGTGGGCGAAGTGAATCACGTAATGGGTAACCTAAGCCGTGCGCTACCGATGATGCAACAAACAGAAAAACTGGCACGTCAGTATCAGGTTTACCATCAGGCCCTGTGGGCGATTCTGCAACAAAGCGAAATCTTGATTGCTCAAGGTTATGTTCAAGCTGCATTTGAGCTACAAGACAGTGCATTCAAATTGATTGAAGAACATCAGCTGCAATACGTACCTCTGCACGAATTCTTGCTGCGTGTTCGCGCTCAGATCTTCTGGTGTTGGAACCGACTAGATGAAGCGGAAGAGTGTTGCTACAAAGGCTTAGATATCCTTGGTCACCACTCTCCGAGTAAACACCTGCACAGCTATTCTATGTTGGCTCGTATTTCATTGAGCCGTGGTGAGATTGATAAAGCGTCGAAATTTATCGACCAGATTCAGCACCTATTGCGTCAATCGACTTACCACGTAGATTGGACGGCAAATGCTTCTCTTTCTTTGATTCTGTTCTGGCAAGTAAAAGGCGATAAAGAAGCTATCCGTGATTGGCTGAGTGTGGCTGTTCGACCTGAATCGGCAAGTAACCACTTCTGCCAACTTCAGTGGCGAAACATCGTTCGTGCTCACATCATCCTTGAGCAATATGAAGACGCAGAAGAAGCGCTGACCTTCCTTAAGAGTGAAGCCCAGCGTTCGCACCTGATTACAGACACCAACCGCAACTTGATCGTTGAAGCCGTGTTACGTACACAAATTAACGATGAAGACAGCGCACGAATACTACTCGAAGAAGCGCTTCATATGACTAACCAAACCGGTATGGTCGGTAACTTCTTGGTAGACGGTGGGACTATCGGGCATATCTTGGATAAGTTGAGCAACAAGCCAGGCTTAGGTGATTTAGAACGTCACCGCGCACAACAAATCATGAAAGATATTTCCGCGACCCAACGCAGCCGCTCGGTTCACTTCGATGAAGACTTTGTTGAGAACTTGGTTAATCACCCGAACATTCCTGAGCTTGTGCGTACTAGCCCACTCACCCAGCGTGAATGGCAAGTACTTGGTCTGATCTACTCAGGATTCAGTAATGAGCAGATCGCTCAAGAACTCGATGTAGCGGGTACCACAATCAAGACTCACATCCGTAACCTTTACCAAAAGCTCAACATTGCTAACCGTAAAGAAGCAATCAGCACAGCGGAGAACTTGCTGCAGTTGATGGGGTACTAAAACGGATTCGAGATTCGAGATTGATTCGAGATTGATTCGAGAAAACATAAGCTAGTCACCGATGGTGGCTGGCTTTTTTTTCATCTGAAGTTTAGAACCTAAAAATGTAGGAATGGGAAAAGTAAAAAGACGATCACCAAACGACAGGCAAAAAAATAGCCAACCGCAATAATCGCGATTGGCTCTATATATTTGTGAACAAATCATAAGTTCACTAACAACGTCAGTTGGCTAGGTGACCCTCGGCTTAAGAAGGGTCAATGTATATAATGCAGTTAGCGTGCCAACTTTTATTCGACGTTTTATAAGCCCTGCACCGCATAAAAACCATGAATTTGTCATGCGAATTGCAAAGTGCATTTGCATATTGCAACCAAGATGCAATATCGATAAGGGATCAGTTTCATCTCTGCTCTTAATGACAAATCACTAAGTGGTTGTTATCTAAATGTTAGGCAAATATTCACTTCAACTTATTGCCTTACAATTAATAGAGTAATAAAAGCCCTTCCCCAAAAGCATATTCATACTTTTTTTACACTAAAGTTTGTATACTGCACAAAATCATCCTCAACTCTATGAAGCAATGAACTACTTAAGTACTTTTTTCAAAGGCATGGCTATGGGCGCAGCAGACGTTGTTCCTGGCGTGTCGGGCGGAACCATCGCATTCATCACTGGTATCTACGATACGCTGCTAGAAAGCATTCGCAGAATTAACCCTAGCGTACTTGGCTTATGGAAACGCGAAGGCTTCAAAGCCGCGTTTAATCACATCAATGGTTTCTTCCTAATTTCACTGTTCGCGGGCGTATTCACGAGCATTGCGACATTCGCAAAATTGATTTCTTGGTTATTAGTCACCCACCCTGTTCCACTGTGGTCTTTCTTCTTCGGCCTGATCTTGGTCTCGGTTTTCCATATTCTTAAGCAAGTAGAGAAACGCGATATGATTCGCTTCGTGTTTTTGCTGCTTGGCGTTGCTTTCGCTTATAGCATTACCGTGCTTAAGCCGCTGCAAATGGAACCAACCAGCATCAATGTTCTGATTGCAGGTGCGATTGCGATCTGCGCGATGATTTTACCGGGTATTTCAGGCAGCTTTATCCTGCTTCTAATTGGCATGTATGGCCCAGTACTTGGCGCCGTTAAATCGTTTCAAATCGATGTGCTTGCCCTATTCCTTGGCGGCTGTGTGATTGGTCTACTGACTTTCTCACATGTACTGTCTTGGCTATTGCGTTCATTCCGCGACTTCACGCTTGTGTTCTTAACCGGTTTGATGATCGGTACGCTTCCTAAGATTTGGCCGTGGAAAGAGACCATCAGCTGGCGCACAAACTCAAAAGGTGAACAAGTTCCTCTGATTCAAGAAAACCTATCGCCGTTTGATTTTGAAGCCGTAACCTCTCAGCCTTCTCAGTTGGTGTTGGCAATTGTGATGATGCTTGTAGCCATTGCCTTAGTTCTAGGGCTAGAGAAATTTGCAGAGCGTAACGCTGACTAATCATCCGGCGTACTTCTGGAACATGTTCAGAACGGATAGAACTTAGAAATACTAAGTTCACCTCTCTATTAAGCAGACAAAAGCGAAGCCAATGGCTTCGCTTTTTTAGTTCTACCATACGCACAAAATTGCTTTTTGATACAAGCACGTATTGAGGGGTATGATAACATCGCCGCTCTTATAAAATTAGATGAGAACACGACATGCACTCTGCATTAAAGGTTGCTGCTGTTGGGATCGCTCTCGTGGCAGGCTTTTATGGGCCGCAAGCAATTCAGCAATTTAAATCAGCGATGGAGCAAGCCTCTGCTGACGTTAACTTAGATGATTACTGCATGCTTTCAACCACATCGTGTGAGCAAAATGCGGTTGCGATGACACTCGATAGTGAAACGGCTCAGCCACTCGTTCCAAGCAAAATCAAAGTAGTTTGGGAAGGCGCAGCTTCTGACACATTAATGCTGTCGCTTATTGGCTTAGAAATGGAAATGGGATCTGCTCGTTTTCAATTAAAGAGCATTGGCAATAATACCTATGAAGGTGATGTGATTTTACCTGTATGCACTTTAGATAAGATGACATGGATCGGTGAGCTCACCGATGGTGTCGATACTGTAAACCCTGCAATAAGGATGGCAAGATGAGTAGAAATTGGTCGTTAGCATTGGTTGTTGCTTTCGTACTTGGCTTTGGTATCAAAAGTTATCTTGATGGGCAAAACGAAACTCAAGAAAAACACGCTGCAAAACAAGAGTTCTCCGCAACGACTCTTTTCGGCAAGGACAACCAGCCAACGGAAATCTTTGACCAAACCGATGACAGAATTCGTATCGTTTACTTCGGTTTCACACGTTGCCCAGATGTGTGCCCAACTTCTCTAGCTATGTTAGCCGGTGCACTTAACCAAGTTTCTGATGAAGCAAAAGCCAAGATGCGCCCGATGTTTGTATCTCTTGACCCTGAGCGTGATGCAGCAGAAGCCTCATACGAATACGCACAATACTTCCACCCAATGATGGAAGGGTTAAGTGGCCCGTTAGATGTGACAACAACGCTTGCACATAACTACGGTGTTATTTTCAGAAAGACCAAGCTTGAAGGTTCAGAGTTGGAATATACCCTTGACCACAGCTCATATTTTTATTTTTTAAAGCCCGACGGTACCTTGATTACCAAAGTACCGCACACGTTGACGCCAGCGCCAATTGTTGAGGCTATCAACAAGCTGACGCAATAAAACGTAAAAACAAAGAACTTACTCAATAAAGTTCAAAAAAAGTCAGGTCCCAGACCAAAAACATAAAAATTAAGGACAACAACATGAAGTTAAAAGCACTTGCTCTAGCAGGCTTATTGCTCACTCCCTTTGCTCACGCCAATAGCGATATTATGGTTCATGACGCGTACGCTCGTGCAACCCCGCCTTCAGCAGTGAACAGCGCGGTATTCACGACTCTGATGAACCACAGTGACAAAGATCGCGCTATTGTTTCTGCGACTACACCCGCAGCAGGCAAAGTAGAGCTTCATGATGTTATCGTTGATGGCGACGTAATGAAGATGCGCCAAGTTCATGAGATCACAATTCCTGCGAATGGTGAAGCGGTACTTAAACCTGGCAGCCTGCACATTATGTTGTTCGACCTAAAAGATGGTCTAAAAGAAGGTGAGCAGATCGAGATGACTCTGACCTTCGCTAACGGTGAAACGCAAACCTTTGAAGCGCCAGTTAAGAAAGTAATGAGCGGCATGAAAAAGATGAATCACGATCATCACTAATCGGATTCACAATCAATGAAATAAATTAAGCCACGATGACTTCTCGCCATCGTGGCTTTTTGCTAAACTGAGCTCGCTTTTTATTCAAAGCCTGACCACATTAATAACCAAGGAGAATAGAAGATGATTGTAATGAACACACTAAAACTGGCAGTAAAAGTAACGCGTTAATTTGTTTGGTTAATCAAACTTAAACACCGAGCTACCAACTTATCGTCATCCATTGACGACCGCACACTTTTACCCGGTTTACACTTGCTCGCACATGATCAAGGCATGCACATGACGCATGAATCAATCCGGGGTCCTATCTATTTGAATTCGACCCAAACTCTAAAGCATTTTTGACGTTTCGACGCTTTTAAATTCATACCATCAAAGCTCGCACGTCTGGGTAAATAGACATGAATTCACAAAACGCATTTTCTCATCCAATGTCACTTCAACAACTTGGATGGCAACCTGTATTCCAACAACAACTGACACTTGAAGATTACGACCATTCAGTGATCGCCCGTATTACCGCACACCATCGCAGCGGCTACACATTGGCGTCAGAACAAGGCGAAATCGTTCTACCTATCCATCAAAACCAACCGGCAATGACCGTTGGCGACTGGGTAATATTGAACTCTGAACTGCAATTCGATCGCTTACTAGAACGCCAATCGCTCTTTAGCCGAAAAGCTGCGGGCAGTCGTGTGGCTGAACAATATATTTCAGCCAATATCGACACAGTGTTTATCGTGGTTTCATTGAACAACGACTTTAATCTGAGTCGCATTGAACGCTACCTGGCACTCGCAAATGAAGCACAAGTTGAAGCGGTTATCGTCCTGACGAAGAAAGACTTGTGTGACGACTACGAAGACAAAGTACAACAGGTACAAAGCTTAGACCCGATGCTGATGATCGAAGCGGTCAACAGCCTAGATCAAGACTCAACCCAAGTACTTTCACCTTGGTGTAAAATCGGCAAGACCGTCGCGCTAATGGGCTCTTCTGGTGTGGGTAAGTCGACTTTGGTTAACTCATTGCTAGGTGAAGCATCGCAGGCAACTGGTGGTATTCGTGAAGACGACAGTAAAGGTCGTCATACAACCACATCA
The DNA here is from genome assembly GCF_041474095.1 of Vibrio sp. 10N.222.54.A3. Classification (NCBI taxonomy): domain Bacteria; kingdom Pseudomonadati; phylum Pseudomonadota; class Gammaproteobacteria; order Vibrionales; family Vibrionaceae; genus Vibrio; species Vibrio sp. 10N.222.54.A3. The sequence goes on along the minus strand of NZ_JBFRTN010000016.1, from coordinate 8,590 downwards.
CGATCACTCCACTTGCTCGCATCAGGTGGCTTGCTTCTCGACACTCCAGGAATGCGAGAGCTACAACTTGCAGACTGCGCTGAAGGCGTGAGTGAAACTTTTTCAGACGTCGAAGAGTTAGCAATGCACTGCCGCTTCTCTGATTGTCATCATGAATCAGAGCCGGGATGCAAGATAAGGGCTGCCATTGAGAGTGGTGAACTGTCTGAAAGACGATTTACTAACTATCAAAAGCTACTGAGAGAGCAAGCAAGAAACGGCGCTTCTCTTGCAGAGCAACGCGCTAACAATAAGCAGCTTTCCAAAATGTACCGAAACGTACAGTCAGAAAGCCGCAATATTAAGAAAGGCTCAGCTTAAGCAGTTGGATATTGACGGTAATCTGAGTTAATCGCTCAACGCTGAGCTGAAACACCGAGCCCCACGTGTCAATCGCGTGGGGCTTTATCTACAAATTCCCCTCCTAATCAACAAGGGATATTAAGATATCGTCTGCTTCCGAAAGTAAAAATTCACCATTTATAATAGTTGGAATTTTTCTTAGCGAGTTAATCATCACGTTAATGATTCTCTTTATCCAGTTCAATATAATTCGCCCTTGAACAATAAAGTTAAAATACGATTAATCGCGTCACTTTTACTATCAGATTGACTGAATATAACGAACATAAAGTATCGAATACCGGACAAGTATAATCACCTTCAGAAGAAAATTTCATTTCAAACCACCTTCCAAGGAGATAGAAAATGCTTCGTCTAACCACCATATTATTAACGCTTCCTCTAGCTGCCTGCTCTACAATAAATACTGACTTCGAAAAGCAAACCGATTTCTCAATGTACAAAACCTATGATTTCAGCTCGCCCGGGACTGCGAAAGAAGAGAAGAACAAAATACCGATTAGTATCGACTCAATCAGGATTGAAAGTGCGATCATTAAAGAAATGAGCCGCACAGGGGTTTCATTTGTAGAGGACGGAGGCGACCTATACGTCCGCTACCAACTTCAGCAAGCATCTGAACTTGTGTCTTCCGGCTCGTCATTTGGTATTGGCTATGGTTGGAACAATTTCCGTGGGGGAATGTCCACTCCACAAAATTATCACCAACAGACGTACGGACAATTGGTTGTAGAACTGATCGATGATAAAACCAACATCGTTGTATGGACCGCGAATTCAAGCCGGAAATTGACTCGCTCAATGAGTTCTAAGGAACGTGAAGAGCTGATTTACGAGGAGATCGCTGAAATGTTTCAACAGTACCCTTCGTACAAATGATTGAAAACTTCTAGGTGATAACTTCTTCAAATATCGGCCATTGAATGTGCAGATAGAGGAAGCCTAGGCATTAGAGGAAGAAGGCACCAAAGCCACTAATGCAATAGATCAAAGCTGCATCATATTGTTATATACCCTCAACCTTAAAGCTAACGCTGTAACTCACGTCCGAGTGACGAGTTTCACTCCAATCACGTTAGGAGCTCCATTTTCGTCTATATATAGACGAGACGTTTAAGGGGATGCCTAACGTACTCAAATGCTCTTTATGTACCAGACTCGACTCTAAAACAGGATCGTGAAACATAATTGTCAGCGAGGGCAAAAGCGGCTATTCAGCTTGATTAGCAAACCTAGAATATTCAAACGCGATAGCATTTAACAACTGAGGTAAGTCTTTAATATTTTGTTTATTAATTTCGATATAATCATCAACGAAGTGGTCTTTTTCTTCGGCTGCCTTATTAATAGAACAACCTAATAATAGAATACAACTTAGCGCTAAAAGGGTTAGCTTCTGCATTTACAATGCCTTGATTAGTTTTAGGTAAGGGATGAGGATAGAAGTGGTAAAAAGCTCGAAAGGCGCTCAATAAATCGACATTCACTTTTATTGAGCATGAACCTTCTCGTAGTTCCATTTCAATCATATTTACTCAATCATTTAACTGTTATTGCGTCTTATCAATCCAATATTTCACCATTACCGAAAACTCTTGGTACCTATCTTGATAACAAAAATGACCACTGTCTTTGAATACGGTTAACTCAGCATTCGACATGCGTTTAGCTAAACGTTCTCCATTGTCGACGTAAAGAATTGCATCGTTTTCTCCCCAAAATATCTGAGTGGGTAACTCTATTTTATCGAGCAATGGATCAACCGTTGCTAGACTTTTTGGGTAATCTTTAAACCATTGCATGACGGCAGGAATTCGATTGCGATAAGAAGCAATATAGTCGGAAATCTCTTCTTGATTGGGGCGATAGTTCGTATAGCAAACCTTGATACAGCCTTGAACTAAAGAGCCAGCCCCTGTCACTTTAAAAACAGTGCGCCAAAACGATGAGTCGACCATTTTTCGGATGGCGCTTGCATTTGACGAAGGATTAATTGCTGGGCCATCGCCTATCAATAAACTTTTGACATCATTGTCATATGTGCCCACATAGTAAACGATCGCGGGCATACCAACGTCAGGCCCCAATAAATGTGGTTCTTGAATATCCAAATGATTTAAGAATTCTTTTAAAAAGTCGCCTTGAGCCTTGAAAGACATGTATTCAATCCCGCCCGCACTGCCGCCGAACCCAGGCATATCGTAAGCATATAGGTTGTAGTGTTCAGCCAACCCTGTCCAAATAGGGGCATACGCAAGAATGCTTTGAGGAAAAGGGGAAAGCATCACAAGAGTCGGTTTACCAATCGCTTCAGAATGTGCGTATCGAATATCGACACCATTTATCTTGGTTCGCTTTATTGGCATGGATGGTGTCGTTTCAAATGTTGGGAACATTGGATAGTCGTTTTTTCTTCGCAACTGCTCCAAGCTTTTATATTCAGAAGTCAATAACATCAGTGCCGATGCGTTAATACGATCAAACACGCTAATTTTTTCTATCTTAGGAGTATGTGTCATTAATTAATCTCTATTTAATTCTCTGAAGTTAAAAGACGCTGAAACCATGATTAAAAATTTCCATCCAATTTATTTCTGGTTCTCAAAAAATAGTATTGGGGTTTACTCAACTCAGTATTTACAGCTATCAATAATTGTAGTTAACACCATTATTACTAATATTATCGCCACTACTTTATCGATATATTTGATGTTAACTAACATCGTTGGGGTCTGTTAAAACTCGTTAAATTACGTCATTTATGCTATGTTTATGACCTAATTCACAGAGGTTTGGATGGATCAATGACTATCAACACAACTTACTTTATAAGGGTAAATAGCCTGATGAATTTGTATTACAACGTATGTAATCAATATTATTCAGATCCAATCTCCCCACAGACAATTCCCCAATCCGCGTTTAATCACACAATGAACCTGTTGCCCATTTCTGAGGTATTTCAGCTTTATGAAGAACTCGAATGCTATACAAAAAATCCAAACTTTATGCTCGAGGCTGTGCGCCATTTCCGGGTCGAAGACTTGGGCGGATTAGGCCAATGGATGTTCTCTGGTCATGACTTAATGTCGACGATAAGAAAGGTAAATTACGGCATGGGGTGTATTCAATCCGGTGCTTTTTGGGTTGCTGCACCTGCGGGGTCTATCATCAAGTGGACTTACAACAATCAGTATGATGCAGAACACTTAGACGTTCATGACAGTATTAGAGTCGCTGTTTTGATGTCAAAAATATTGAAAAAATACCTTGGGGCAGACTTTGCTCCGATGCGCGTACTACTTTCAGGAGAGCGTGCGGATGAGAAACTATATCAAGATTATTTTGGCTGTGATGTCGCGTGGAATCATCATCAAACAGAGATCTGGTTTCATTCCAGCTTACGCTTGGCAAACCTGGCTGATAATCAAGATACCAAGCAAACCTTTTCGCTGAATTTTGAGGATTTGGACCGATGTTTAGACATGCCCGATCCTAGCGATGACACTAAGTTAGTTTATGAAGCCATCAACTACTCATGTCATTTTGGTTTACCGACACTCGAAAGAGTATCGAACCTGTTGGGCCTATCAATTCAGCAGTTTCAACGTAGATTCCATAAATATGGCCACAACTTTACCGAAATGTGTGGTTTTGTCTTAAGCAACAAAGCGGTCAAAATGCTAAGCCAATCAATACCAGTCGAAGAAGTTGCAAGCAGTTTAGGGTATAACCATCTCGATAGCTTTACGCATATGTTTAAGAAGCATCGAGGCATGACACCCAAGCAATATCTCAAATCATTGGAATAAAATAAAACATCCGCAGAGTGTCTCTACTTGCGGATGAGAAAGGTTGCATCACCTCGCTAGATGGCTTGGATACTGATCTCGACACGGCGATTGCAGGCTCTTCCGTCTTCGGTTGCATTGTCACAAATAGGGTAACGTTCACCAAGGCCGCTGGTACTGATTCGTCCACCTTTCACTTTTTGATTCACTAAGTAAGCTTTTACTGAATCAGCACGTTTCTCAGACAACTGCTGATTAGAAGCATCATTGCCAGTACTGTCGGTATAGCCTTTGATCTGCAAATACGAATCTGGGTACTCGACCAATATTCTCGCAACACCATTCAATGAATTGTATACCGTCGCTTCAAGTAGGTATTCACCAGAGCGAAAACCGATGCCGTTTTCCATCACCAACACTAACTCATTTTCACCAACACGCTTTACTTGAACGCCTGAATCTAGCAACTCCTGACGCAAAGCTTCCTCTTGTTTATCCAGTGAGTAGCCGACTCCTCCACCGATGAGACCGCCAGCCGTTGCCCCAATTAACGCTCTCTTTTTCCGTTCTTTTGAATTATCTCCAGACAGGAGACCAATCGCAGCACCAGACAAAGAACCAATCGCAGTCCCTTTTGTTGTGGAATTCGTTTCCATCTCACCAGTCGTTGCGTCCTGACGTTGAGTCGCCTGACAGCCCACCAAGCTCGTTAATAGCAACAGAGAGATAATAGGTTTAATGCATCTTTTTATTTCAGAAGATATGAATAGCATAAATATATTCCAGTTAAATTTAGACTTTCGATTAAATATTCACTGAATAGCAAACATATTAAAATTACAGACCACGACTGTGGCCCGTAATTTCATTAATAATCTTATTTTGAATAATTCGGAATTAAATAACCGAATTAACTCTGGTTCTAGCTCTAGAAAGAGTAGAAGTAATAGAGCTGCGACTTCATACGTAAAATGATTCCACGTATTACGTCAAGAAACGCCATAAGCTCTGTTGGCTTTTCTCCACTGATCCAAGCTAAACCAACCGCCCCGACTGGTACGCTATAACCCTCAGGCTCAAAGACTTTCAACCTAACAAAATGATGTTTATTTTGTAGGTTCTTACCTGTTGTAGAGCGAACATTCTGGTCAAAGCCAAGCAAGTTACTTTGCGCTTCGCCGGTTGCTTCAATAATACCTTCAACCTCTGCCGTGAATATTTTCCCTGGATAAACTGGCGTTGTAAATTCAGCCAATTGACCCGGTTTAACATTTCTAATCGCTTGATGATTCACTCTCATCAATACGTATTTCTCGTTGGTGTACATCTGCAATCGTGGAACTCTAGAAACAAGCTGACCTTCACGAAGAATAAAGTTAGTCACAAAGCCATCAGCGGGTGCATAAATCTTGGTGCTATCAAGATCCCATTTTGCTTTATTCACCTTCTGAATTGTTTCGTTAAAGTCTGACTGACGGGATTCAACCGAGAGTTCCGCTTTGGTTATTTGTAGCTTGGCTTTCTCTACATCAGATTTCTTTTTGCTCAGCTGTGACTCAAGCTTGGCCACAGTGTACACAGCAGAATCGGCGACCGTTTGCTGGTTATCAATCATGCTTTCAGTGATCGTATTACGCACGACTCGGTTTTGTTCAAGATAACGCTTCAACGTTCTTTTCTGTAAGTCTCTATTTGACTGAGCAGCTGAAAGCTCACTTTGTGTCATTTCAAAATCATGTAACGCTGCCTGATAGCTGGATTCAGCGATTTTTACTTCTTCAGCCGCAGTGCTAACCGCTACGTTTGCCGAGTCGCGCGAAATCTTCGCTTGTTCATAAGCAATTTGATAAGGCTCGTTTTCAATCTCATAGATTAACTGCCCTTTCTCAATGCGTTGGTTCGGGGTGATATAAATCTGATCGACCTTGCCCGAGACATTGGTTGAGGTTGGGCGAAGCTGAATGTGAGGAGACTGCACCACAGAGCCTCCCGACAAATCCATTGGTGTATAGTTAATTAATCCTACCCACACAAATAACAACCAACCACTGCCTCCTAGATAAGCGAATGCTTTAGTCCCTGTGTTCCAAGGCATGCCAACAAGTCTTAATAAATAGATGAACAAACACCAAACCGCTAAACCTTCTAACATTTAGACATCCTCTGATTGATTAACTTGAGCCGGAGAATTCCATAAATCACGCAGTCGGATAATGGCTTTTTCAAAATCTACAAAAGCAATGATAATGGCGAGCACCCACACCCAGTGCCAAATGAAGCCAATCCAAGTGAGCGCGGTAATCAACCCTATCTGATGGTGGTCAGTCTTATGAGCCTTTTGAATAGGGATCTCGTGAAGCTTCCAAAAACCGAACAGGCCAGCCGCTATGGTGCTGATCAGCACGATAGCGGCTGCTATATGTAAAACGGTATCTGCAGAGGTCTCTACATAAGGGATACTGATTAAACTCATTGCTCATACTCTTGTAAATTAAGACCAACACAGGATATATGCCACCCACTTACAACGGCAATTTTAGATAAATTACGTCATATAAAATAACATGTTGATATAAATCATCAGATAAGGTGTGCGGTATATCAAAGTAGCAAGGTATTAAGTTCAGTAGCCTGACGCTATTAAGGAGAGCTGATGAGATTCACAGCTAACGCTGCTTAAGTAGGTGGGAATGCCGATAGAAAGATTAGATGACGACAAAACATGGCAAGTCATGCACCAACGTAGATTAAGCAAAGCAGGTGATGTCTATGATGTCTGTTGAAGTGGCTTTTTTACCTATACAAGTTTAGGCAGCTATTTCCGAACACAATGTTTTTATCAGTAATGGTTTACACACCATAAATACTAGAACATTAAGCCAATGGAACATTATTCAGCAGATTTATACCTCAACAAAAGCACAAAGATTTAACATTTAGCTCCAAAAGCACCACATGGCGCAAACAATCACCCTAAAAGTAAACTATTCCTAGACACCCTCTTAGATCCCGCTAATATGACCGCCCATTCCACTAGTGTATAGTCGGATTTGGTACAACTTTATAAAAAGATACATCACTATAATAAATTAACAATTGCAGGTATTTTATGCAAAATCACAACATGCTCGCCCGCATCGCTCGTGGAAATCTCGTTCTACAGATCCTTGCTGGTATTGTTTTCGGTGTCGTTCTCGCCATGGTTTCTCCTTCAGCTGCTCAAGATGCAGGCCTACTAGGTAGTCTGTTTGTTGGTGCTCTGAAAGCTGTTGCCCCAATTTTAGTATTCATTCTTGTTGCAGCTTCTATCGCAAACCAAAAGAAAGGTCAGCATACTCATATGCGTCCAATCATTGTGCTTTACCTGATTGGTACGTTCTCTGCTGCACTAACAGCAGTAGTATTGAGCTTCATGTTCCCAACCACGTTGACTCTGGTTGCTGGTGCTGAAGGTGCTAACCCTCCTCAAGGTATTGCTGAAGTTCTTCATACCCTTCTATTCAAGCTTGTCGATAACCCAGTTAGCGCGCTAATGAACGCGAACTACATCGGTATTCTAGCTTGGGCAATCGGTCTTGGCCTTGCACTGCACCACGCATCTGCAACAACCAAAGCGGTTTTCGAAGACCTAAGCCACAGTGTTTCACACATTGTTCGCTTCATTATCCGTCTTGCACCATTCGGTATCTTCGGTCTTGTTTCGACTACGTTCGCAACAACAGGCTTCGATGCACTGGCAAGCTACGGTCAACTGCTAGCAGTTCTTCTAAGCTCAATGCTGATCATTGCACTTGTGGTTAACCCACTGCTTGTATTTGCAAAAACAAAACAGAACCCATACCCACTTGTACTGCAATGTATTCGTGAATCTGGTGTAACGGCATTCTTCACTCGTTCAAGTGCTGCAAACATCCCAGTGAACATGAACCTTTGTAAGAAGCTAAACCTAGACGAAGATACTTACTCTGTATCTATCCCTCTAGGTGCAACGATCAACATGGCGGGTGCTGCAATTACCATCACTGTGTTAACACTTGCTGCTGTACACACTATGGGTATTGAGATTGATATCTTCACTGCGATTCTACTAAGCCTTGTTGCTGCAATTTCAGCATGTGGCGCATCGGGTGTTGCTGGCGGTTCACTACTGCTTATCCCACTAGCATGTGGCCTATTTGGTATTTCTAACGATGTAGCGATGCAGGTTGTAGCGGTTGGTTTCATTATCGGTGTGATTCAAGATTCAGCTGAAACAGCGCTTAACAGCTCAACAGACGTCGTGTTCACTGCGGCTGTATGTAAAGCTGAGCAAAACAACGCTTAATAAGCTCTTAGGTATTCGGCTTTCGCTCTAAGCTCTAAGCTCTAAAAGCGAATGGCAATCGAGTAGGAGGAGG
>NZ_JBFRTN010000015.1:0-96715 GCF_041474095.1 Vibrio sp. 10N.222.54.A3 | reverse complement strand
CATGCTCGGCGCACAAATAGAACAAGCCCGGCGATTGCCGGGCTTGTTTGTATGTGCTCTATTATTTGTAAATGCTCTATTGGGACTGAGACTGTGCAAGTCGAATGCTCACCAAACTCGCCACCATGATAGCTAAGTAAAAGCTGCCGATAATGGATTCCATAAACACAAAGAATTGAGCAATAGGCAGAGCTGGTGATATGTCGCCGTAACCAACCGTAGTCAAGGTGATAAAGCTAAAGTACATCGCATTAAACAAGTTCGTCAGCCAGACTTGCTCTTCTAACCCGTTAAAGGCATTAGGAAAGATCTCTAAAATTAACAAGTAGATGGTCGACCAAGCAAACCCTAGCAACAAGTAAATACAGATGGAGCCGATGATGTGATTGGGTGTCACCGTTTTGGCTTTCATCACCTGCTTCAACGCCGAGTAAATGTGTGAAAACAAGAACACAGCCAACGCCGATAGCGTCACTATCGACAGGTTATAGCCTTCCAAAAATGAAAACACGCCAGACACGAGCGCCGTAATCAATAAAAGCCCATACCAAGAGCGATACAAGGCTCGCTCTTTATGAATACCGGCAATTGAACTCGCCAACGTAATAATGATAAGAAATAGGATTGTTTTCTGGCCTTGCGGATAAAACTGCTGCATCACCGCGCAACCAAGAAACAACACCAACAGTGCATAGAATAAGAAGTAGAAGTTGTCGTCTTTAGAGACTGGCTTCATCTATTTTCCCTCGACCTCTGCAGGTTTTTTCTCAGTTTCTTGTTGGTTTTTCTCTTCAAGTCCAAGCCACGCCATCATCAGCTCATAGCTTAAACTCAGTATCACAGCACCGACAAACAGACCGACGATGCCTGACATCGCCATTCCGCCCAGTGCACCCAATAGAATTACCAACATTGGAATGTGAGAGCCACGGCTCAGCAATACTGGCTTTAAGATAGCGTCACTGCCGCTCACCAAAATACACCACACTAAGAACAAGCTCGCCGCCAGTGTCGATTCAACGCTGAACATGTAGATGATCGCCGGTAATAGAGCGAGAATCGGTGGAAGTTGGATTATCGCAATGAGCAGCACAGCTAGCGCCCAAAACGCAGCTGCTGGAACGCCTGCAATCACCAAACCGATTGCCGACATCATGGATTGAATCACAGCCACACCAATCACACCTTGCACAACGCTTCGCACGGTCGATTTAGAGAGCTCTACCAACTCTTCACCTTTACCGCCCGTTAAACGCGCCACTAAGTGAGTCACGCCGGTTTTGCATTTATCGGCATTACTCATGAATGCACCCGCAATGATGGTAGAGATGATGAACTGAATAAAGCCGCCACCTAACGAGCCAAGAACAGAAGCCGCTTTCGTCGCAAACTGTTTAAGTTCATCCGCATACTTTATGAAAGTGCCTTCAATATTGTTGGAGGCGGCAACCAAGGTTGAATAAACCTTCTCACCTATGAATGGAATATCTTGTAAGGACTCTTTCGGTTTAGGCAATGACAATGTGCCATCTTGAAGCCCTGTCATCAGGTCAGTCGCGCTGGTGTAGATACCAGAAGAAAGCGCCGCCAAAGGAATAAATAGAAGAATCACACCAATAAAGCTCAGCAATGCACTGGCTTTACCTTTCGACATCCCGGTTTTATTTGAAATTGCGACCGCCACTGGATACAACGCAGTCGCAATGATCGCACCCCATATCACCAGAAGAATGAATGGGCGCAAAATCGAAAAACACCAATACACGAGCATGGCAATCGCTGCGATCTTGATGGCAGCGTCTATCGCCTGTTTTGAAAAATCATCGGTTAACTTCATGAGACGTCCTTGTTAGACAAAATTAAGGCTGATTTTGTAGAAACTTCCAATTCCGTGTTTCTAGGAATAGAGAAGCCAAAATCATATATATGCCAATTAACACTAATTGGAATATGCGTATAAGAGTGTTGCTATCGATGTCACCGGAGCTCATCAACGTGCTACCAACCAGTACGAGCAACGTACTAAATGCAGTGGCGAAAATAGGTGCTTTTTCGGGAACCGTGTAGATCTTGGTAGCCATAAGAATAGCAATAAGTCCTATAAACAAAGAATAGAAGACAATGTTGGGTACTATAGAAAGAATTGAAAAAGCAGCAATCGCCAGCAATCCCCCGATACCGTTACTTATCACCAAAAAAGCGCTCAACTTTATCGACTTCTCTGACGTAATCATCAACGATAACAACGCAATGAACATCATTGTCAGTAAAGCTTCAGATATTTGAAAAATAAAGAAAAAGCACACCACTGGATAGGAGATAATCATCGCCCTAAAGGCCGCATACCAACGCTGTTTCTTTTCGAGTGGCGCAGCAGCGAAGCCTGAGAACGCCGATTTTGGCTCAGGGAAAAATACATGCACTAACGCAAAAAGCATGACTGAAACCACACCAGAGGTCGCTAAGCCAGAGGCCAGCATTACTGACACGCCGGGGTTATCAATCGCCATGAATGGCAACATCAAAACCGCAATCAACAGTATGGTGGCAAACAGGTTCCATTTTGGGTCGACAAACAAGTAGTAACCCCACAGCATCATTAACCCCACTAAAATCAGCAATGGGATTGGATAATGGGTAATTCCTCGCGACAGTAATAAACCTAACCCCATTGTCACCACAACGGCCAAGAGCAATTCGTAGACCGTTTCTTTATGGAGATTTGGTTTATCAATTAAGAACTTAGCTGTGAACACTGGCGCCACAAACGCAAGCGGCCAGTTTATCCACGCCGCCAAGAAAACAGCCAACGTGACCCCGACCGTAAATCGCAGGATCCGTTGCTGTGTTTGTTGGTCAGGAATCGGCTTATCGGACATAAGACAATACGCTAATCAAACGAATCCATACTTTGCCTATCGCGTTGAATACAAAGTTATCGCCGCTATAAACAATCACATCCGCTTGGCCACCCACTCGGAGCATGCCTGTCACTTCTTCATTATCAAATTCAATGGTTATGGGAAGCATCTGTGTTTGGCGCAACCAACCCGTTTGTTGGCTAGCTTGAGCAAGCTTACCTGCATGGTCATTTTGCCCCCAATCAACACCCCAATCGATACTACTTACGCGCCCTTTTACCACTTTGCCCGGTGCGAAATCTAACGCCACTTCAACTTCATCACCGACCGTTACATTACCTAGGCTGTTCTCTCGATAATAAGCTTCAATCCAAATATCTTCGGTTGAAACAAAGGTCATGATTGCTTGCCCTGCTGATGCATAGAAACCTTCAGACAGGCTAAAGTTAGAGACACCACCTTGTGTCGGTGCAGTAATCACGGTGCGCTCTAGATTCAATTGAGCTTGTTCAAGTGCCAGTAACGCCGCTTTCACTTGGCTATTTTCTTCGCCTTCTTTACCCATTTGTTTCTTAGCACGGTCAAGGTCAGCTTCTGCATTCACAACCGCCGCACTAGAGGTCGCTAGTGCTGCTCGCGCTTTATCTGCATCTGATTTAGAAACGACACCTTTATCGGCCATCTCTAAAACACGCTTAGCTTGCAGTTTGGTATTTTGTCTTTCAACAATGGCTGAGGTGAGTTTCGCTTGTGCTGAAGCAATGCTCGCGGTTTGAGCGCCAACATTTTGACCTGCGATCTCTAAGTTTTGCTCAGCTTGTTGCACTGCAATGAGGTAGTCAGACTCATCGAGAATCGCTAGCTTATCGCCTTGATTAACTAGTTGGTTAGGTTGAACCAGAATATCGAGTACTTTACCCGACACCTCAGGCTTAATCGGAACGATATAACCTTTTACACGAGCATTATCAGTAATAGGGATGATGCGGTCTGAAATGACACTGAAGATCAACATGAACGCCACGAATAACAATAAGTAGTTTGTGACCTTTCTTACTTTGTCTTTTCCATTTTCTTGCTGACCAACTTCTTCATTGGCTTCTTGCTTATTCCCGTTGACTTCTGACATGGGACTCCCTTCTAGATAACTAACATCAATAAAATTAATACTTTAAAAATAAACCCGGCGATGGAAAACTCAAGTAAATAGGGTTAGATTTACTGAACAAAACATCGTAAATGATATGCACGTCCAATAATATATCAATGCACAAGGATATTTGAGCATGGCTGCTAACCCGTACCAAGTCCCAGTAATACAAACAAGTTATGCCAAGATCTTAGTTCAAATCTTCACTGACTATGGACTCAACTTGCATGAATTGCTTAAAGACTCCGGCTTACCACCAGATCTGATCGAGTCGGAAAGCGATTTCGTACCATCAGAATCGATTAAGCGTTTGATTTATTTGACCTCATCTCAACTGGGTGTCTCTCGGTTTACCGATGTCCTTGGTCTCGCATTTAGACGTCGAATAATCCCACATGTCTTGCATCAATTTACCGAGTTTGAAACTATTGGAGATTCGCTCAAACATATCGATAAGATTTTTTCCTACGACTCTCCGGGGAGTAAAGTCGAGTTTATCCAAGAACACGGTCAGAACTGGTTTTGCCGGACAGCCCCGGAAGACAACTCCCCTATGTTTCAATGGGGCGAAGCTTTCGCTGTTATTTATATCATCGAGTTAATAACCATTTTATCGCAATCACCATGGTTACCGACTAAAGTTCGCTTGCAAGGGCATGACATCGATGTCGTCAAAACACTGGTATCAAGTAACTGCCAACTGTTTGTTGATCATTCGTCGACTGCTGTGCAGATTCCTGATGAGATCTTACAACTCCCAATCCGTCTTACGTCTAAAGACCTCAGTACAAAACCGACACTTATTGAGTGGCATACCAGCTTTACCGATAGTATTTATGAGCTTCTAAAACCGTACATGAAAGAACAAGACCTCTCTCTTGAAGAGGCGGCAGAGCTGCTCAACTTTTCAGTGCGAACGTTCCAACGCAAACTCAAGAATGAAAACACCACTTATCGAAAGATCAAAGAGAACCTGATGTTTTCTGTAGCTTGCGAGCTGATGGAAGAAGGCCACACGCTGACCTACATTTCTAGCCAACTCGGTTACACCAACATCTCTCATTTTTCTCGTGCATTTAAGCGTGTGTCTGGCCTTACGCCGAAGATTTACCAACGCTCAATCTCGGCTTAGGCTTCGCTCGATTGATTAACCAAGCACGGCCTACATCTAACCAAGGGCAATTGGAGTAGCACAGCCTGGGCTAGAGCTACACACTCTATTTCGCCCGTTACCTTTAGCGCGGTAAAGTGCCTTATCTGCACTGCGATAGGTCGCTTCGGCTTGCGCCTGTATTTCAGACACACCACTGCTCACGGTCAGGTTCAATGTTGTCCCTTTGGTAATCACTTCTTTCAGTCGATACATCGCCTCAAACGCTTCTGCCAAATTGGTTTCAGGCATCAAGATAGCGAACTCTTCTCCGCCTACTCGCGCGACGATATCAGTGTCTCGGCTGTTGTTTCTCAACAGTTCAGCGACCTCTTTCAGCGCTGAATCACCTTGGTCATGACCGTGATTATCATTGATAGCCTTGAAGTGATCTAAATCGATCAACGCCAAACAGGAATGTGTGTAACCATAACGCTCTGCCAGGTTAGAATAATGTTTTAAGTCGTTATCAAAGCGGCGTCGATTCCAACAACCAGTTAGTGAATCGGTTTCCACCAGCACTCTTAAGCGACGCTCTAAAACCTTTCGTTTGCTGATATCGGTAAACGTGACCACGTACTTTTCGTTATGTGGTAATAGTTCCGAGAGCTTTTCAACCACCACGTTAACCGTGAAATGCTCGCCAAGGCGGCTAACACCGCTCAACTCCCCTTTCCACCTTTGGTTTTGTTTAAGGGAAGTAGCGATAGTCGATACCAGACCGCTGTTATTCATAAAACAGAGGTCAGAAATGGGGCGAGCTTCGACCTGGTCAAACGCATAACCAGAGACTCGAGAAAACTGCTGATTAACCTGAATTATTCTCAATTGACTATCGAGGACAATAAAGCCAGCCACGCCATCAATGATCGCCTCAGACAAACTGTTCTGGCTTTGATTAACTTCGTGTCGATACAAGCGGGCTGTGCTCAATGTGCATAAGAGAAATAGCGCGCACACGGAAAAAACCATGGCTGCAGTGGAAGCGATGCTCAGCAACCACAAGCTAACTAACGTATTTAAGACAAGCACAGAGACAACGTAAAACGGTGCTCTGCGATCAAAACTTAACTTATTCATAGTCTGCTCTAGTGATGGGCGAATGACTATGATGGCTAAGTTTCCACTAAGATATTTACCATTTTGCGACACATACAAATTCAAATTACATATCGAACATTAAGCGCATAGGCTTATGCTAACTATTGAGCAGAAGAAACGAGTTGTTTAATAGAAAGAGCTAGTTATTAATCAGGAACAACTAATTATTGAGTAAGAACAACAAGCTACCGCCACTGAGTGAGCTGCCGTAATTGAAGTTAATTCCAATCCCGAAGTTGTCAAAAAAGTAAGAATCGTAAGGCACATCAAATACTAATCCGGCCCCGAATTCATAGTAATAGTGCGTATCTAAAGGAGCAGTCAAATCACCCGCGACATCGATTCTTGTTAAGTTATAGTGGATTTGAGGGTTATTAAGCGACCAAGCATCGAGCGCTACATTTTGCCTAAACTCTAGTTCATTAATGAATCGCATCCCTTCTGGGTTACCGATATCGCCATCGTTCGCTTCGCCCCAGCCTGTTCCATAAAAGTAACGAACTCTTGAAGACACATTCCAACTGCCCCACTCCTTTGGTTGCAAGTATTGAAGTTTGACTGAAGGTTCTGCAACAAGTGCCCATGCTGATGTATTCAACGCGTAGCCGTCTAGCTGAGATTGAAATGCTTGAGAGTAGCTGTTGTTGTATTCGTATTTATTGCGGTAATAGAGCAAGTGAGTGCCTAAGCCATAGGCGATAGACCAATGTTGGTTTAAATGGTTTTGCCCTCCGAAAAAGCCATACAGGCCCAATACCGAGTCTTCATTTGGGTTAACACGACGGTCAGGAGTCACATCTGATGAGATCTCAATATCCTGTTCAGAAAGCGCATAAGACCCTCGCACAGACCAAATAAGGTCAAAGTCAGGGTCATCCGTTTTAATCACGGAAGAGTAAGGGATGGAGCCCACACTCACTTGGCTTCGAGTATCGATGGTTTTATCTGAGCCAAAACCACTGTCGTTTAAATTGATAAACGAATTAGGATCAAAATCCACAAAGCCAATTGAAATGGCATCGCTGTCAGTCAGCGCAATTGACACAGAAAATATCTTCTCTAAGCGGTTCTGAATCAATTCATTGGATGCATAGGCCGAGGAAGAACTGAGGCCCATTAAGAGCAGAATAATAGAACGGGGATAGTGCGATAGGGGTGAAAGCATTAAGTTGACTCCATTCAAACTTATGCTTCAAGTGTAATTGGTAACTTAACTAATTCAATCAGAGAGTTAACGGTGTGGTTGATACTGCTCTCAGTTCCAACTGCAAGAGCGTTGCTAAATCGATGGCTCCCCAAAGTTCTTCTACGTCTTGGATTCTAAAATGAATAATCATATGCGCCTCTGTCTAAATTGGAGTCTTATCTTGGATCATTCTTAAAACCCTTACTTACCATAATGCGCCAAACTGACTTTAAGACTTGTTTCGCATATAAAACAATAAGCGTTTGAAAATTATAGGATTAACTCCTAAGTTTTTTATAACCCTTTACTCAGGAAGAAGTAGATGAGCAATATAGAAAAAGTATATGGATTTAATACGCCCCAACGACTCTTTGTCGGATACACGCTTGCGGTACTCGTCGATTTAACCGTTCTTAATTTTTTTGATGAATACTGGGACTTCGTCAATATCGAGTCTTTCACTATCTCATTTGCAGCTGCGATTCTGCTCCAGCTATTGCTCAAATTGTCTATCGGTTTAGAACATAAGCTGGCTGATTACTTCAAATCTAAACCGGGGACTGCGCCTAAGATTTATCGCGGTTTATCCAGTTACGTGATTCTAGTGGGCTCTAAGTTTGTGATGCTGGAAGCCATCAATATCTTGTTTGGAGACAAGGTAGATTTCACAGGCCCTTGGAATGGTGTCGTAGCGTTCTTCGCTGTGGTATTCACGATCTTGGTCGCAGAGATTATTGTTTCAAAGATCTACTTCGCACTCGATGACACGCCCAAAGCCGAAAAAGCATAGCCGCTTTTGATACAGACCTAAGACAAAAAAAGTGAGCCGAACAGGCTCACTTTTTACATCTATTCTTTACGTTTCAGCGATTAACAAACAGAGAAGTTAGATAAAGACTCTCGCTCTAACACCAAACACCCAAGCGCTACTTTCATTGGAGAACGCAGGATCTTTAATGTATTGAATATCAGGTGTGACTTGGATGAAATCGTTGAGTTGCATGTTGTAGTAAATTTCAGCCGTCCATTGCTCTGTATTACCACTTATTGCTTTCGCATCAGCTGCAAAAGAATCACCATTCACTTCTGCCCAATTAAGTGCCACGCCTAAATTGTTGGTTGGTTTTCCTAATCCAAAGTAACCCATACCAACAGAGATTGATTTATCGTAAAGGGCAACATCACCTTCTGAGAAACCACCTCGCACAAACGGCATAACTTGCGGCGTGATAAACTGACTCCATGAGAAATTGACACCTGAGCCACCTTCAGTTGCAAGGCTATTACTGTGGCGAGTATCGTCACCAAAATCCCAGAACGTCACATGGAAGTTGTCTGTATAAATCAGGTCTTGTGAAGCCGTCCAACCTAATTCAAGTGTTGTAAAGTAAGACGCATCACTACCAAAAGCGCTATCAAAGCCATCAAAAATATCATCTGACTGACCATTTGCATCAGCGATACCACCGACCACATAAAAGTTTTCGCCTAGCATATGACCGGCAGAAAGGGCCAATACACCGTCATCCGGTAAGCCCATCGCACCTGAGCCTGTCGAGAATACCAAGTTAGTAAAACCAGACCACGGGCTTGCTAGAGCGTAAACATCCGCATAGTTCGTTACATCCTGCCAACCGACAATAATGGTGCCTTTGCCATCATTGATTTTTTGCTTCCAATTTAAGTCCGTAACACGAAACCCTTGGTCGCTGTATGCCGGACCAATTGCACCGACATAGCCAAGCGGGCCGAATGAATAGTCTTTTGGCGGAGTATCACCATAGGCATGCCTATGTTCCACCTTCCAAACTAAGCTACCTGAGTTCTGTGTGCCGTTTCCTAATAGATGCCATGAACCGTATAATCGTGCCACACCCGACGATGCATCAACGCTATCGCCGCCAACCCCATCCCCAGAGGTCAGCCCCAAAGCAAAGTAATCTGCACCAAATGTAAAACCATCTTCAGCTAATGAATCCCTCCAAGATTTCTTTTGTGCTTTCTGCTCTGCAATTGTATTTTCAACAGAATCTGGGCCTTCAAAGTTAGCGCCGTAAACAACGCCGCTCATTGGGCTAGCCGCCATCACAATAGCCATACTTACTTTAGAGAATCTTGAGTTCATCATGTCACCAGTGCTTTTTAAGTTAGTTTTATTTTATTCATTACTCACATTGAAAATTGTCATTTGATGACAACCATTAATTTTCTTTTTCATAATAGTCTTCAATCATCGAAGCCTTCATTTCATAACCCATGGTGAGGTTACTTTTGCCATCTACGAGGAAGACCTCTTCAGTCACTTTGTTCGAGCTAAAGTCACCTTCAACCCACACTGGGTACTGAACGTTCTGTACCTGAAAGCCTTCAGGGAAAGACACGCGCACAATCTGGTTTGCAGGTGGTGGCGGCATGTGGATACACGCACCCGCCACAGGCACTAACAGAAACTCTGTTGCAGTCATTCCCTCTGAGAACTCCAGTGGAACGATGAAACCGGGAACTCGTACTTTCTTGCCATCAAACTCTGTTGTAATAGCTTCGGCGTTTGCTTTCATGGTTTGCATGTATTCATCACGCAGTGCGATCATTTCGTCTGCGTCCACGCCCTGCTCTTTTAGCGTTTGTTTAAATAATAAAGCCTGTTGTTGAGCTTGCTTCTCCTCTGATGCACTCATTGCTATCACACCTTGTAATAGACGCATTTGTTGATCGGTGAGATCCGGCATTTCTACTTTCATTTCGTGAGACTCTGAGTCCAGGTCTTGCCACTCAAGATTCATCGCTGTTTCAGCAAAAGTAGGAAAAGCAACGGTCGTCAGTGATACCACCGACAGGATAAGAGAAAGCATTTTTTGCATAAGGAACACCTTGAAGAGAGGTGACCTACCCAAATAGGTCACCCATTAAGCTTAATTTTTAACTGAGTTGTCGAACTGAGTTACAGCGTGTTTTTGTAGACTTTGCCATCTTTCATGATGACTTTAATGGTGTCGATTTCAGGGCTGCGCGGCTCTGCATCAAACCATTTTTCGTTTGCCCCAATCACTGACAAGTCTTCAAGTGGGTTGCCTTCAACAATAATGATATCGGCGTATGCGCCCGCTTCAATCACGCCTAACTTACCCTCTGGGTATGGGTCCATCACGCCAGATAACTTAACGATCTCACCGTTTACCGATGTCATCCCTTTCAAAGTGAAGAAGTTGCCTAACTCTTTACCTGCAAGGAAGATCGTGTGGTCGGTTTGTTTGATACAAGAAACCACGTCACCGACACAGTCTGTGTGGAAACCCCATTTCGGTTGGTACTTGTTTACATTCGAGATGTAGTCTTTGAATGCTTTGGTTGCCGACTCCGCTTTACGCTTAGAGGCAGGGTTCGAGTTGATCGCTTCGATCTGCGTCAGGTAAGGTGAAAACGCGGTCATGTTAGTTGTGATGTAAGCGTCTTTATCTTCCATCTTGTCGGCGATATCGCCATCGAACATGAAACCGTGTTCGATTGTTTTAACACCCGCATCCAAGTTACGCATGATCGCTTTTTTACTGTAGGCGTGCGACATCACGTAAGAGCCATACGCATCAGCAATTTCCACGGCAGCTTCAATTTCTTCCGCAGACATCGCATTCAGCTGCCAAGGGTCAAATGTTGAAGCCACACCACCCGAAGACATGATCTTAATTTGAGTATTGCCTTGCTTGAAGTTTTGACGAGCAGCGGCTTTGATTTCTGTAATACCATCGGCATTAAAGCTCACGCTATTTCGAGCCATACTGGTCGATGAACCAAAGAAGTGTTGGTTAGCCGTGGTTAGGTTACTGAAATCGGCATGCGAACCCGTCGGGCCAATAAATGCGCCTGATGTGTAAAGTCGTGGGCCCGGCAACATGCCAGAATCGATTGTTTTACGTAAGCCAGTATTCAAGCCACCAGCATCACGCCACGTGGTGAAACCTGATTGAAACGCGGCGTTCGCGTTCACTGTTGCTCGAGCAGCCAGTTCTTCAATCGTACGGTTGTTTTCGTGGTCACTTAGATTACCGCCATTCAGCAACAAGTGACCATGGCCTTCGATTAAACCCGGCATTAACGTTTTGCCTTCGCCGTCAATCACTACAGCATCACCAGCCTCTATCGGGCTTGCAGAGATTTGTTTGATAAGATTATCTTCGACTAATACATGATGGTCTTCGTACAATTTGTTTTCAGTACCATTGAATACATCGACGTTAGTAAATAGCGTTGATGCAGCATTTGCAGAAAGAGCAAATGAACACGAAAGAGCAACAACAGAGAGTTTTAAGCCTGCATTTTTCATTTATACACCTTGATTCCGTTTATGAGTGGAGTCCACTTCCCATAACGATTCCGTAACTACTAATGAGTGTCATGAGGTTTCAAAGGTGTTTTTGTCAGCCGCGATAATCACAAAAATCTAATCAAAATTCCGGGAAAAAATCGAGGCAAAAACAACTCATCAACATTCAATAACTTAGTAGTGATACTGCCAGTGTTCAAGGTTGATAAATGGCCATTTGGTGACAATAAATAATTATGCGTTCAGGCTCCGGTTTCTGCTTACTGGCTGGAGTTTTTACTTACTGGCTAGAGTTTCGCTGCGGAGCTGTTATTGCCGAAGCTCTTACTGGTAGCTTTGTACTGCTGCTTACCGAGGTTAGCTGTGCTCTTTTCGATACTGTCTTGGCGTCATGTTCATCTGTCGTTTAAAGGCTCGGGTAAAGTGGGAAGAATCGGAATAGCCCATTTTCGCACCTACTTGCGTGATCGATAGATCTGACTGCTTAAGCAATTCTAAAACCTGCTCAAGAACCATCTCTTCAATCAAGGTTTTGTAGACCACCCCTTCACTTTCCAACCGACGCTGGATCGTTCTGACATGAATATTCAGAATCTCAGAAGCTAAGCTAATTGGGAGTTTCCCCATCGTGAGATAAGGTTTAATAACAAGCTTAAAAGCGCTCAAGAATGAGCTAGGTAAAGGCTTAGTGAGATCTGATACTTGAGCAATTTTGGGTAAAACAATCGGTGCAAGCATGATGTCTTCAGGGATCTCAAAGGCAGTGACCGGTCTATGCGTATAAAACTGAGCACTGCCCATTTGTGGTAGAGATTGAAAACATTCGAGATCGCCATTTTGAATTCCGACCTCAGACGGCTTCCAACGACCTTGTGTTAATACTGAAAGTAGCTCGTTGATGAAAATAACAGAGAACAGTTCAGCGAACTTAAACCACGGTGCGTTAGTAAACGGCTTCTCGCGAACCAACCACCACTTGCCTCCGGATTGCTTGGTATAGACATTCGCACCATTGGATACGAGCTTCAATTGCTCACCAAATCGGTCTAGCGCGTTTTTCAATGAATCCTGCTGGCTTAGCTTAGCCACAAACCTTGGCACATAGGTTTGCTTGCAAAAACTCCACATAAACAGCGAAAACTCTTCTCTCGACGCAGATTCCCCCATAATCTTGACCACGTTCTTAACCGTTGTCTCAGGGAGATAATCGTAATGGTCATTACTGGTGAGAATATCATTAGGGATTTGGGCACTGCGTAGTAAGGTGTAGATTTCACCATCAATATGTTTGAACAGTTCCGCGAACAATTCGACTTCTTTCTTATCGACAACTGTCATTATCTGAGGGGTATTTGGCATCCTTTCCCTTATCTATTCGTTCACGAACTCAAATTATCACCTTTTTTAAGATAGCAGAACAAACGCCGCGTTACCTAGACCTACTAACCGAATATCTCCGTCAAAATAACGAATAAACAAACGGTTAGTGGCCAAGCTCGTGTTTACTGACTTGGTAGATTACTGAACGGCTAGCTCCCCTCTGCGTACCCAGAATGCTCGTATATGATCATAAATCAGATTAAACACAAACGCGTAAATGGTAATAAAAATGGTCACGCCGATATCCATTAAAAATGCCTGCCAAATCCCCACGTTAAGTAAGTATGCCATCACAGGGATTGTCGCGATCAACAAGCCAGCCTCAAATAGCACGACATGAAAAACACGTAATTTGAGCGAACGCTTTGATTTTTCACCCGTGAAATAACGATCAAAAATACGGTTAAAACAGTAGTTCCAAATCATCGCGATAGTCGCAACAACTATCATGGTTCCTGATAAGGCATTCACATCGTGATCAGTAAATATCGCTAAACCTATAATTGACAGTGTGACGACCAATACTTCAAACAACACCGAGTGGAAAACTCTCTCTAACGTACTCATACATTCCTATAGCAATTTATAACATGGTGGACTTACCGAAATTATGTCACCGAAAACAATAAGAGAAAGTTAACAGCCATCACGTTTAGTGATAGCTTAAGTATAAGTACCCCATTTTGTATTGAGCGAGAGATAACATGTACAGTTTTGAGCAACTAAAAGTCTTCGTCACGGTGTGTGAAAGTGGCTCTTTCTCTGCCGCCGCTCGCAAACTGAAACGAGCTCAGTCTGGGGTAAGCCAATCGATAGCCAACCTCGAAATTGCCATTGACCAAGAGCTGTTTAACCGAGAGAAAAACATCCCCGTTTTAACCAGCAAAGGTAAAGCGTTATTGCCTGTGGCTAAGTCCATTCTTGACCAGCAAAAGTACTTCGATCAGAAAGTAGAATCGCTGACCCAAGAAGATGAGCACGAACTGATCATTGCGGTTGATGAAAGCATCATAGATAAGAACTTTATTAAGATAATCAGCTCACTCGCCGATCAATTTCCAATCACACACTTCGATATCATTACCACCTCAACCTTTGATGTTGAAGACCTAGTAAGACGAGGAAAAGCACAGATTGGCATCATCTACGCGGATGGCGAACTGAAGGTCGATATGGATTTCTTTTTGCTGGGCCAAGCGCGTTTCCTAACTGTTAGCTCTGCCACTCACGAACTCAGCCAAATGTCGGTAGTACAAGACTCAGACCTCAAGCGCTATCGCCAATGTGTGCATCGCAGCTCAAAGCAGCGCGAACTGTGGTTCACCTATGGTATTAGCTCGATGCGTTGGTATGCGAACAACCACAAGAACATTGTTGATCTCGTTGAACAAAACGTGGGTTGGGCAAATGTGCCCGAGATGATGGTGATGGAAGGCATTCAAAAAGGCGATATTGTGGCGTTACCTGTCTCACACGAGCATGGTGGTTGGATTACTCCAGTAGGTTGTTTAGTTTCTCGCAGCCACATCAATGGCCCAGTTCTCACCAGCCTTATTGAGCAGCTTAAGGGGCACTCACTGCAGTACAATCAATGGCAAGCCAACTAGCCTCCCCTGTTTACAAATCATCTCTATTTTCAAAACATCGTCAATTCAGAGATTCAATATCGACGTGGGACTCACCACCGCTACCTCATTTCTGCTTATCTTGCCGATAAATATCTTTGTCGTGTGGATAAAACACCCTAGTTGATGTCCCAAAGTGACATAACTACACTGCGATCCCAACCGGGTTTGTCTTTTCAAACGAATATAGACAGACCCAAATCGTTCTTTAACACCACTGACCCAACTTCAAATCTCCCAGATAAGCGCTCAGCCTTGCCGTTGCTTATATCGGTTTCAAATAGATCACTTTTTGAATATTAATTCGCACCCAGTTTATGAGCGCTCTTTGAGTGCTTTTTTATATCTAAATGAACCTTTTGGAAAATTTGTCGTGAACGTTTTAAGAAATATTTGCCCTGAGAAAATGGGTAAAGAGCGTAACAAACGAGATTATGATTTACGCGTACTTAATTGTGTCAGTGAAAGCGAATATGAATCGCGTATGGCGGTTTGGAATAGCCTAGCGTTAACTGCTACTCCGTCTGCTTCGGAAACAAAGGGCTTCATCGATGAGTCTTTCAACAAGCTTCAACAAGACCTAAAAGAAGCTAGCCGTGAGTTATCGATTAACTACACGGACTTCATCGCAATGGCGCATGAAGAGATTAACTACATTAAGGTGTTTGTGGCTGATAAAACAGCACAATACGGTTGGTACGCTGCGATCGTTCTTATGGTCATCGGCACGGTTGCTCTTTGCATTCAATAGCCAAACGATGTGTTAGATAGAGCACCTTAAATGCTCTATCGATAAGCACACCTAGCACGACTCCCTGCTTGTGCTTTAACTAGAAAACAGATGACCAACCTCATTTGTTTTCTAGTTCTACTCCCCTTCAATCTCCCATCAGAGATAGCAGATCCTGCGTCGCTTGTTTTGGGCTTTCAGCGTGACATATCGCTGAGACCAAGGCTAATCCATGAATACCTGTGTTAACCAACTGCGGAATGTTCGACTCGTTGATTCCACCGATACCCACAATCGGAAGCTTGGTCGTTTCTAACGCCATTTGAATACCTTCGTAACCCCAGTGTTTCTTGAGGTTTGTCTTGGTCGGTGTCGCAAACAGCGCACTAAGGCCAATGTAATCAATCGGCAAACTATCTGCTTGTTGTAGCTGCTGTTCAGTTTCAATTGATAACCCAAGAATCTTGTCTGAACCAATCAGCTTACGTGCTAACTCTGCAGGCATATCCGATTGCCCCAGATGCAAACCATCGGCATCAACGGCTAATGCCACATCGACTCGATCATTAATGATCAGCGGCACACCCGTTCCAGCTAAAACCGATTTAACGGCCTCTGCACGCTCAATGAACGCTCTTACGTCCCCATGTTTTTCTCTTACTTGAACCATAGTGACGCCACCAGCAACCGCTTGTTCAACCACGAATTTAAGCGTTTCTAGATCTTGTTGGTCGTCAGTCACCAGATAAAGTTTATAAGGGTTCATCGCGTACCTTTGAAGTCGATTTCTAAAATTGGTTTTCTGCCATTTTACCGACAAATCACATCCTATGCATGGAAGTTAGCACTTAATTCCTTAAGTTAGGCGGTTGAATTCAAATACGCAACTCGTTGAAAGCATGTCGAAAAACCCGATTTTTCTAACAAAAGCGTTACTTATTACACAAACTATTCGCTTTAGCATGCCCAGAATGCTGTTTTATGAAATACTCCCCTATGAAGGAATCAGGTAAATATAGGGATAGTTATGCGTCACCTTTCTATAGCGCTCAAGATCAAGCTGGGTTATGCCATCTGCTTGCTCTTTTTCGTCATTTCAGGCCTTGTGAGTTACAAAGGTATTCAAACCTTGTCGAACGGCTTTAGCCAGTATAGTGAACTCAGCCACAAGGCGACATTATCAGGCAACATTCAAGTGCACTTTCTTCAGATGCGTTTAGCTTCTGAACGTTACTTAGAGTCATTGGATGATCAATACGAAGCGAATTATCAATCGAGCAAACTTGCGATTGATGAACTGCTAAACAACTTAATCCAAACCACCACCAATACTGATAGCTTGTCGAGCCTGCAATTAGTGCAAGACAGCGTTGCAGCTTTTGATGCGGCTTATGGATCAATGAAACAGAGCCAACTGCTCATTGACCAGTTAGTGAACGTGGAGATGGTCACACGAGAAACTAACGCACTAAAAGCCGCGCAGAGCTTGTTGTATGAGTCTTACAACAACAACGATCCAAACGCGAGCTTATATGCGGGCATGTTGATGGAGAACTTCCTCGCCGCCAAGATCACTGTACTGAGTTACTCGAACAACAACGACCTCAAAACCTACGAAGCCGGTAAAGACATCTTTGAATATGCTCTGCCAGGTATCGAGGGCGATATTGAATCTCTTAAATCATCTCCTTATCAAAGTGAATTGATTGAAGATTTCTCTAACCAACGGGAAGCGTACGCGAAAGGCTTTGAGCAAGTTCATCAACAGATGATTGAGAACACGCAAAGAACCGCTACCCTCGCCTCTATTGGTGACAGCTTAGCGATTTCGGTAGCTGATGCTCAGAGCATTCTAGAACAACAGAAACAAGCATTAACACCAGAACTGCAAGCCAGCGAAAAGCGCTCGATTCAGATCATCATATTGCTGACGGGTGTGGCTTTAGTTATTGGCATGACGAGCGCCGTGTTGGTGACTCGCTCTATTACTAAAGGCATCGCACAAGTTAAACAGATCACCAACGAGCTTTCTCAGGGCAACCTGAATGTGGAAGTGAACATTGAGAGCAAAAATGAGATTGGCGAACTGCTGACTAATATGGAGATCACCATTGAATCTCTGCGCGATATTGTTGGCCAAGTGAACCGTTCTAGCGTGCGTATTGGTGAGATGTCGGAGTCACTCAATCAAGTGACAAATAACAGCTCGACCAACGCAACACAATTGAACAGTGAAATGATCAATATCTCTTCTGCCGTTGATCAATTAGCTTCCAGCACATCAGAAATTGCGGCAAGTGCTAACCACGCGTCTCAAGTTGCCAACCAAGCCACCGAGAATGTGGCGATGGGACTCAAAGAAGTAGACAAAACACTGCATGAAATTGGTAGCGCCGATGAAAGCATGCAGGTAAGCAGCCAAAAAGTGACCGACCTACATAAAGAGTCGATGAACATTGGTGCCATTCTTGAAGTAATCAAAGGCGTTTCTGAGCAGACCAACCTGTTGGCATTGAATGCGGCTATTGAAGCTGCGCGCGCAGGTGAACAAGGTCGCGGATTTGCAGTAGTAGCCGATGAAGTAAGAACGCTCGCTAAACGTACCCAAGACTCTGCTAGCCAGATTGATGAGCTCATCACCTCATTACAACGTGGCGCTAAAGATGCGTTAGAGTCTATCAAAGAGAGCCACAGCACGGTTTCAGACGCTTCAACGCAGGCGCAGCAAGCTTCTCAGAACTTACATGTGATTAATCAACACATCCAAGATCTGAACCAAGCCAACAGCCAAATCGCGGTGTCGGTTGATGAGCAGGATCGTCTTACCAAATCACTGGGTGAAAACGCGCAAGGTGCAAACACTATTGCTCAAAGCAACCAAGAGTCGGTAAGCAGCATTTCAGGTGCAGCGAGCGACTTAACCGAGGTTGCTCATCACCTAGAGAGCCAAGTTAACCGATTTAGAACCTAGCCAGCCAGTCTATACACAGCTGACACAGTTCCAAACCAGTAATAAAAAGCCCCCTACACATAAGTGTCGGGGGCTTTTTTAAGTTAATCTAACTCTAAATCTTCAAGCGTTGAATCAGAGTCTCTTCGTCTAACTGATACAGCTCATCAAGCAAGTTAATTTGCAAGCTACCTGGGCCGCGAGAGTTTTCAGCCGCGATTTCACCAACCACACCTAATACCGCTGCTGCCACCAAACCACTGTCATCACCAATAGCAGCAAATGCGCCCGTCAATGCTGTTAAAGTACAGCCCATGCCTGTCACATACGGCATCATTGGATGACCATTGTTTAACGTCACAACACTGTCTTTCGTGACAACGTAATCCGTCTCACCAGAAATAACTACATTCGCGCCGTATTCAGCCACTAAGCATTGCGCAGCGCCTAATGCAGCATCACTGCTATCCAACGCATCAACGCCTTTGCTCTGTGCTTGCTCACCCGCTAGCGCGATAATCTCAGACGCATTACCACGAATGATTAGCTTATCGGCTAAACGTGCAATTTCACGAGAAGTCTCAGTACGCAGCGTACTTGCACCGCAACCCACAGGGTCAAGAACCACAACCTTATTGTTCGCGTTAGCTTGTTCGACCGCGAAGCGCATTCTTGGCGTCCAAACACTGTCTAATGTGCCAATGTTAATCACAAGCGCGCCAGAGAATGACATCATCTCAGCCAGTTCTTGTTGTGAGTGCGCCATGATAGGCGAAGCGCCAATCGCCAATAACGCGTTGGCCGTGTTGTTCATCACTACATAGTTAGTGATGTTCACAACCAGTGGTTTTTGCTCTCGTACTGCGCGCAACGATTGGATGATTTGTTCAGTTAGCATGGATAAATCCTTATTCGTGAAAGTCGCTTTAAGCCGCGGTTGAGTCATTAAGTGCATTCAGACCTTGCTGCCAAAAAGCCACTTCCATACGCGTTGCCGTTTTGAAGATATGAACGATGTTCTGACCGCGCTCGCTGTTGATATCAATTTCAGCAAGCAGCTGGTTGAAGTATTCCGCGCCCGTTGCCACGCCAGATTGGAACTCTTCTCCGCCGTATAGTTGCAGCCAGCTTGCGTACGAGTTGCCTTCTAATACAGTATCACTGCTTTCTAACAGCGCTTTACCAATCACGGCATAACCGATTGAACACGGAGCCAGTGCCGCATATAAGTCGACAAGATCACCCGTCATACCCGCATCTAGAACGTAGCGCGTGTAGGCAACAGTGCCGAAATCTTCAGGCTCGTTTTCTAAATCCGATTCGGTTAAACCCCACTGACCACAGTAAGTCACGTGGTGTGAAATTTCAGAATCTAACAGAGCATGAACACTAGGCAGTGCACGACGCATATCAGCCAAGGTTTTAGCCTTGTAAATTGCCAATGCATAAGCACGGGTATACTGCTTTAAAAACAAAAAATCTTGCTTCAAATAATGCAGAAAACACGGCTGAGCGAGGGTGCCGTTTGCTAGCGTTTTAACAAAATCATGCTCGGTGTAGTCTTGCCAATCTTGCTGACAGGCTTGGATTAAGTCTTGGTATTTCATGAGATTCCTTAGTCAAAAGTCGGTACGTAATCAGCGGCTTTTGGTAGTGATTTGATGATGCCTTTGTCGAACATGAACTGTGCGTAATCGTCGTAACGCTTCATATCTACAGCAGAAGGGCGAAGTGCAAAGCGAGTCAATGTGTCGTTCCATGCGCGTTG
This sequence comes from Vibrio sp. 10N.222.54.A3, assembly GCF_041474095.1. Taxonomy (NCBI): domain Bacteria; kingdom Pseudomonadati; phylum Pseudomonadota; class Gammaproteobacteria; order Vibrionales; family Vibrionaceae; genus Vibrio; species Vibrio sp. 10N.222.54.A3. Next base: position 76,493 of record NZ_JBFRTN010000015.1, on the reverse strand, counting down.
GTTAAGCTCGTTATTCAACGTATCTGGTGAATACGCCACAAACTCACTCCATGACTCTTGTGGGTGGTTCACAATGTAAGTCGTTGCTTGTTCCAATGCTTTGTTGAAGGCTTTGATTGCTTCGTCGTCGTGTTTCTTTGCGTTCGCAACAAAGATAAGCTCGTCGTAAGCGGGCACACCGTGCTCTTCAGGGAAGAATGCCTTAGCTTTAAAACCTTCAAGTGCTAATTGGTTAGTTTCGAAGTTACGCAAGCCACCCCAGATTGCGTCTACCTTACCCGATGCCAATGAAGATGAAAGTGCCCAACCGACATTGATGGTTTGCACATCTGTAAAAGCAACGTTTTCTTGCGCTAACATAGTACCGATAGTCGCTTCTTCGTTGCCAGCAATCGCAATACCGATTTTTTTACCTTTAAGATCCGCTAGCGAATCGTTCTTGCCGTTATCCAGTACCATTAGTGTGTTCAGTGGCGTCGCGATAAGGGTTGATGCACGAACTAAAGGAAGACCCGCTGCCACATCCATGGTTAAGCTTGGTTGGTAAGTTACCGCTAAATCAACCTTACCTGCAGCAACCAGTTTTGCAGGTGTGCTTGGGTCTGCTGGTTCTTGAATTTCAATGTCTAAGCCTTGGTCAGCAAAGTAGCCACGCTCTTGAGCGATCACAATCGGACCATGGTTCGGGTTCACAAACCAATCCAACATCAGCGTCAGTTTCTTCTGTTCAGAGTCCGCTAGAGCATGACCTGAAACCAATGAAGCAAGCAGTGCCACTGCACCTATCAATTTTGTATTTTTCACGGTTAACCTTTCCTTTTGAATATTATTCTTATGTTGAGCGAAGCCATCATTGGTTTTCCCAAGGGATAGCTTTTTTGAGTAACTTGTCTATGATGAAGTAGAGCGAGATAGACAGCACCGCCAAGATGAACAAGGCAGCAAACATCTCATCGATGATCATGCGCGCGTTGGCCTGCAGCATTAAGTAACCCAGCCCCTCACTCGAACCAACCCACTCGCCGACAACCGCTCCAATTGGCGCAATCACCACCGCTACACGAATGCCAGACGCTAATGTTGGCAGCGCAGCAGGCAGTTGGATATAACGCAGCAATTGCCACTTCGATGCACCCATCGTCTTGGCAAGATCGAGATAACCTGTCGGTGTATTGCGTAGACCGTCGTAACAACAAGTGGTTACTGGGAAGAAGATAATGATCGCCGCCATCACCACTTTTGATGCGATGCCATAACCTAGCCACAGCATCAGTACTGGCGCGATAGCAAATACAGGGATAGCTTGGCTGGCAATTAAGATAGGCAATAGCCAACGCTTTAGCGGATCAAACATCAGCATCTGCAGGGCGAAAAACAGCCCCATCGACAAACCGAGTAACAAGCCAAGTAGGATCTCTTGCGCAGTCACCCATGTGTGTTTGAGTAACACATCGTAACGTTCAATCAGCTTTAAAAAGACTTCTGCAGGCGCTGGCAGAATGAAGCTCGGCATCTCGAAGATAACCACAACTAACTGCCATAAACCGAGAATCACAGGACTGCTGATAAGCAAACGAACAACAGGATTCATCTGACGATGGCGTGTAGTGGCAGCCTGTCCGTTAGTTGAATGAGCTACAGCTCCACTTCGCGTTAGATCATTCATAATCACGCTCCAACTGATCTAAGATCGCTTGTTGCAACTCGGCACACTCACCATCGAGCACTCGTGGTGTTGATGTGAGAGGCACAGATAAAGACTGAGCATTCGCCGGTGTGCCTTGCAACACATACAAATTGTCCGCCAAACGCACCGCTTCTTGTGGATCATGGGTGATCAACACAACGGTTTTATCTCTCAACAGCTCACACGCTAAGCTCTGTAGTTTGTGTCTCGTTACCGCATCCAGCGCAGAGAACGGCTCATCCATCAGCACCACTGGCTTGTCTTGCATTAAAGTTCGAGCCAAAGCGACACGTTGACGCATACCACCAGACAACTGATCCGGCATCGCATTCGCATAATCAGCCAAACCAACCGCAGCGAGCAACTCGAGTGCTTGATTGGTTTGCAGTGCTTTGTCAGAAGCTGAATTTTGAAAGCGATGACTCAGGCAAACATTGTCGATGACCGATAGCCACGGCAGTAACAAATCTTGCTGCGCCATGTAAGCGATGCGATCCGTTAAAGGCAGTTCATCAGACGTTGCCAATGTGCCCTGCCACTCCACCTTATCGTCCAGCAAGCCTGCCAGATAACGTAATACCGTGGTTTTCCCGCAGCCACTGCGACCTAGCAATACCGTCCACTTACCTGCGCTTAAGCTAAGCGACAACCCAGACAAGGTCGCGTGCTCACTGTCGTTATAGCGTAAGGAGGCATTGCTGAGTTGAACACCCACCGTATTAACGGACATTACCGTGTCCAGCGAAGAAGTGGTTTACCGGGCCATGACCTTGACCGACTTTCAATTCGTCAGCATGAGCAATAGCGCGCGAAATGTATTGTTTGCCTAGCTCAACAGCCTCTGACAGCGTATTACCTTGAGCTAAGAAAGAAGCAATGGCAGAAGATAGCGTACAACCCGTGCCATGGGTGTTTTTGGTAGGGAAACGCTTCGCGCTAATCAAAGCAGATGTGGTTGGCAGAATCAGTAAATCGTTACTGTTTTCATCTTTCTCCAAGTGACCGCCTTTTAGCAGGACTGCTTTAGCACCTAAAGCACGCAGGTCTTCAATCATGTCCTGCATTTCAGCTTCGCTTTCAGGCACGGCTTTGCCTGTAAGTGCTGCGCCTTCCGGCAAGTTAGGCGTAATGATGTCTGCGAGCGGAATCAGTTCTTGTTTTAGCGTGGTGATCGCCGAGTTTTCTAAAAGAAGGTCGCCACTTGTCGCCACCATGACAGGGTCAATCACTAGGTGTTTAGGTTGGTATTGTTTGATTTTGTCCGCGACGACTTTGATGATTTGCGAATCCGCCAACATGCCGACTTTTACCGCCACGATATTCAAATCGGTAAACACTGCATCTAACTGACTAGCGACATGCTCTAGTGGGATTGGAAATATAGCGGACACGCCTTGGGTGTTCTGAGATGTAATCGCGGTAATTACCGAACAAGCGAAGCTACCCGTTGCAGACATGGCTTTAATATCAGCTTGAATGCCCGCGCCACCACCACTGTCAGAACCCGCAATGGTCAAAACAATCGGAGTATTGATCGAAGAAGATTGGTTTTCTGGTGTTTGAGTGCTGTTAGGTGATACTTGAGAATTGGAATGCTGTGTCATGGTCGCTCCTACTGTCTAAAAGACGTAAGAGAACCGAACTTTGGCCGCAAAGAGAGTGTGGAGGTGAAAGCAATGAGAGATCATTGTTGAACCACGTAGGCAAAGTAATCATAGTTCCCTACGCCAGTGTTAACTGAATCAGGTTCAACGGGTCTCGAATAACGATCTCAGCAAACACCAACTAAGGTATATGCCCCCCGACTATTGATAACGATAGTAACAGCACTCTCGCAACTGAGATACTCATTTTATTCAATTATAAGAATCACGCATGAATTTAATTCAATTAATCCCGTTTTAACAAATACTTATAATGGCTTTTTAGTTGGCTGAGATTGGATGAATAAACACATCACTATCAAGAACATACCTAGCCATCCAACCAATGGAATACGCTCACCCACAATACACACGGCCAACACGGCGGCAACGACTGGCTCAAGTAAGGTAATCAAGTTGGCGCTACTCGCTGTGACATGGCGTAGCCCAAAACTGAAAGCGATATAGCCTAAACATTGAGGAAGTAACACCAAGTAACTCACCACCAATATATTGGTATTCGATGCGAACAAGTTATCCCCCGTAAACCAAAGCGTTGGCAGTAGCAACATCGCTCCTAGCCCAAATATGCTGCCCATCGCTGCTTGCGACTTAATGCCTTCGTCTATCAGAGCTTTTGTCGCCCACGAATAAATCGCGTAACACAAACCAGCAACCAACCCTAACCCAATGCCCAAAAGCTTCAGGTCGTCGCCAGATTCACTCGTCGATGATGATTCTGAAAACACCAGTAACCCAATGCCAACCACGCCAATGGCAAAGCTCGTTAACCAACGTTTGTTGATATTATTCTTTTTGCTAATAAGACACTCTAAAAGTGCAGAAAAGAAAGGCGCGGTAGCTATCGACACCACCGTGCCCATTGCGACACCCGATAACTTCATCGAAGAGTAAAAAGCCAAAGGATAGATAGCCAAAGCCAGCGCACTCGCCACTAACAGCTTTTTGTTGAGCAAAAGTTGATCAATTGAAGATAAAATCTTTCGATACGCCAAGCCCGCTTGCATTAAGCCGCCAACGCCCATTGAAAAAGCACCAATCGCTAGCGGGCTGAGATCAGGCGCAAAGCTTGCGGCGGTGCCTGTCGTGCCCCATAAAACAGAAGCAAACACGATGGCTAAAGTGCCCGTTTGGAATTCGTTAACGCGATTGATGGCAAGATTCATTTCTATTACCTAGTCTATTTTCATTTCTGAAATAGATAATAGTGAACATATACTAAGTTGAGTTTGCCAAAAGGACGCTATTCTTGTTTTGGAAGACTCTCTTTCATCGAGCCCAAAAACGCCCTTGGAGACATGCCAAAGTGCTGAGAGAAGCGTCGACTGAATGCAGACAAGTCACTATAACCCACATTTTCTGCGACCAATTGAACGGGTAAATCGGTATGGCTAAGCAAGGCTTGAGCTTTCTCCATACGATAGCGAGTGATGTACTTAAGCGCACTGATTCCAATGCACTCTTTAAAGCGCTTCTTAAATTGAGTGGGGCTCAAGCAAGCCGTTTCTGCAAGCTGAGAAATAGAGAGAGGCTGGGCGTAATTATCCGCAATGAGCCTTTGGACCGCTCGAATACGAGGGTCGATGCTCTTGCTGACTTTTTGTTGCTCTAATAACAGTGAAAACACATCCAAGATGGATGATTCAATGCCACTGTCCACTTGGTATTCCAACTGCTTTTCAACAAACAGCAAGAAGCTCATTAAGGGTGGCGTGATAGTAAACACCGAGAGCTCATGCTCTAACAAGTGCTGCGGTAACTCTGCCATATCTGCGACAATAAACCGCGCTGCTTCATCCGCCTTAAACGCATGCGCTGTGGTTACCGGAATCACCACGCATTCGCCCACGGCCACCTTGCCGACATATCCCACCATTTCAATACTAATACTCCCTTGAATAGGCAGCACGAGTTGATGGTAGCCATCATGGGCATGAGTATTAAATTGCTTGGTGTAAGATCGAATGCTTAGGCTAGATTTCATGAGCAACGCCGGAATTCAGTTTATTGAAACATGAGTGTTAAAAAGAAATTACATGATTTAAGCGAGGGAGTCACATCGGACTAGTATTTTTGTCGTATCTCTTTCTAGCCTTTCTAAGTCGGATCAAAAAAGCCGTTTAAGTATTGATACTCAAACGGCTTTTTACTCAAGTCTAATTCGCAATCTCAAGAACAGTTAACCGAATCGGCTATCACTTCCTAACAAAACCGCTCATTCAGACTCTATTATTTTTGAAGTTGCTCTTTAGCGGCTTCAACCTTAGAAAAATCTAGGCCAAGCTCTTCAACTGCTTCTTTGATTAGCGCAGGGTTTTGCATTACCTGGCCCATCAGCATTTGAAGTTTATCTTGTGGTAAGCCAAGTTGGCTGATCGTCGCCATTGCTGCAAGAGGGTTCTCGGTCAACGTCTTGAATAGCTCGCTGATCTGCTCGTCGCTAATATTGTTCTCTTTCAACATTGCTAAAATCGGGTTCATTTTTTTGCCTTTGAAACACTAAATTAAGTAGGAGCACAGCATACCATCTAGCTGTGCTCGATTGTACTAGCAACTTATACTTTGCCTACTGTGAAGTAACCCTAAGCCTAGCGAGACTCTAATGGGTAAGAGCGGTAGCTCCACATACCATAGGTTCTAAGCGCATCTCGGTAGATACCTAGTAGCTCACCATCACTCGCCTTCTTAAGATCTGCGAGTGGCTTGTCTGGGTAAGAAACCGTATCAAAAGTAATGCCCTGAGGGCCGGTTTGCCAGCTAGCGATTTCAAACAGAGTTTGACCACGACGAACATGGCTTGCCGAGCTAATAATGGTCGCGTGCTTAATATCATGGCGAGCAAGTGCGTAGCTACTGAATAAGGCATTGCCAACCGTGCTAGTCGCATAGTTTTCTTCAATGATGCGATCTTTGCTTACCCCTTTATCGATAAGCCAATCCGCCATTAACTTACCTTCAGTCTTGTGGTTCTTGGGCACGCCACCCGTTAACACGATCATCGCATCTGAGTTCGCCTTAGCCATCGCCAATGTTGTCTCAAGACGCTCAATCAAAATTTGATGCATAGAGCCGTCTGGATTAAGCGCATAGCCCAAAGTGACAATCGCGCCATGATGATCAAGCAAGCCTTTATCCGCAGACTCTTTCAACGGTGTTTCTAACACGCGGTCGACCGTAGCAAAAATGCGTTTGATGTCTTCTGCTTTACCTTTGTTCAGGCTTTCCAGTTTCTCCATGTGCTTATTGGATTCACTTTCATTGCCTTCAAATCGCTGCCAAACCGCAAGGTAAGCATGAAGATCAACATCGTCTGGTGCAACCGTCAGCGCTTGCTCAAACAGCTCAATAGCGCGCTCTGCATTCTTGTTGTAGATCTGAGCGTTCGCTGCCGAGATAAGCAAATCAGTACGGTAAGGTTCTAGTTGGTAAGCTTCTAACAATCGGTTAGTCACAATTTCCATGTTGCTTGGCATTTTAGCCGTAAAGCCCGCGTGAGAAATTCTTGCCGGAGACTTAAACGCCTGCAACGCATCAAGAAGTAATTGGTCGACAACTTGTCGCTTAGTCACCAACTGCGCGTAATCCGCAGAAGCCTGTACTGCGCCGTCGTTAGCAGCAAAAGAATAAGGTGTTGCGCCAAAAGCCAGCATGCCACCAAGAGCGAGGGCGATAATGTTCTTTTTCATGAAAAGATCCTGTGTCGTTAAGTGTTCACATCAGATTTGCTCACCAATGTAAGTCCCTAAGATTAAAAAACCGTGAAGCACACCTTAATCTCTAACGTTTATATTCATTTGTTGCATAAGGTGTGGCAGCAGATCACGATTTTGAACTTACCAATAAGCCTGTGCATCCAGATAATTCTGGTTTGAACCAGTGCTCAACGTTTTTGTTGGAATATCTGACTGCGGATTTCATACGCCCTATCCCGCCAAAAACCACCCATCACAAATCCGAACTCCGCATAAAGCAACGAATCAAAAAAACCACTTTAAGCTCATTTTTTCAACAACTTAAAATCCAACACACTGAATCGCGCGATTTTACCCCTCGCTCAAATAACGAGGTCTTCAACACATAGAGTTGGAATGCGAGTCAGAAGATCTTCAAATAATTCAAAATCAACCATTGAACGATCGTTCAAGTGGTGCTTTAATAAATGACCAATACAAGGAGTTACCCCATGCTTAAGTTCTATTTTCACCAAACACCAAACCCAATGAAGATCGCTCTGTTTTTGGAAGAGACAGGCCTAGATTTTGAACTTGTTCCTGTCGATACCTTAAAGGGTGAGCAGCATTCACCGGAATATCGTTTAATCAATCCAAATGGCAAAACGCCTGCGATTGAAGATGAAGGACAACGTGTATTCGACTCTAACGCTATCCTTCTGTATCTCTCAGAGAAAACAGGCAAGCTTGGCGGTCAGCCAGAAGACAGAGCTGAACTACTCTCTTGGATGATGTTTATCGCGAGTGGCCTTGGTCCATATTCAGGCCAATCGGTACACTTCCGCCATGCTGCACCAGCAGGCTTAGATTACGCGGTAAATCGTTATCTACGCGAAGCGCAACGTCACTACGAAGTGTTAGAGAAGCATATGGAAGGTCGTGAGTTTATCGTCGGAAATGAGTACACGATTGTCGATGTCGCTGCATGGGGCTGGATTGATAAAGCACCTGTCGCGCTTGGTGAAGAAGGCTTAGAACCTTACCCGAACTTGAAGCGCTGGTTTAACGCAATCAACACTCGCCCTGCTGCACTGCGTGCTCGCGAAACTGGTAAAGACGTTCAATTTAAAACCGAACGTGATGAAGAAGCGAAACGAGCACTGTTTCCTTCGAATTATGCGAAGTAGAAAAATTGAAAGTTAACGCTCTACTGAGTAATAGCTAGAATTAAACATAAAGAGCCGCTAAAAAGCGGCTCTTTATGTTGAAAAATAACAAGTTGATACTTTTTGTGGATTGATGCGAAAGTTCAATATTCGTAATTATCCACTCCATAATAAGTGGCTCTTAGATCAACTAGACACTAGCCTCTACGAGAACTGGAGCCACAATTGTACTCTCTATCCTTTGTTCAACTTCGCTGTAAATATCAACATCTACATTTGGAACATTAAGTGAAACTAATAACGAGTATCTAGCTTTTGAGTCTGTTCTCTGTTGAGAGTTCCTCGTTTTCCACCAACCACTGGCTGGATAGATTGCAATTTTCCCTCGAGCAGCCAAATCCGCGGCACTACCACGCCAGATATCTTTGTGTATTGAGCCTCTGTGTCGCTGACTGACGCCTAGCATCCAATTCGAATCATTGTGAGAATCAGGCCTCTCACCGTCAGCCGCTGCGTTTATGCGTCTCATAAATTCAGAATCTGACTCATCTTGATGCTTAACATCGAACCTTAGTTGATGGCTAGCATAACTATACTTGCTTAATACATTCTTACTTGTTGGGTTAGGCTCTATAAAATAGGACAAAGTAATTGTTAGCTCAACGTCTGCCTCTCCAATTTTTTGAAGTTCTTCAATAGGCCAAGGCAAATCATGCAAATGCATGTCCTTAGTTTTTGGTTGCGCTCCTGTCGGCTTAACATAAGGTTGTAATTCATCCTCTACGACTAAAGATAATGAGTTACTTGCACTGTTTAATGCTCTAGTCAGATTAGGAACACCAAAACCTACCTTTCGAATTAACTTAGCCATGTTTGCTTTAGTAATCGAACGGTCTGTTCTCGTGGCCCCAATGAGAGAATACATTTTATCAGTCCAATCTGCAGAATGAACCATCAAAGCTCTGACTGTTTCAGGCCATAAGTTCTTATATTGAGATTGTATCTGAGCGGAAAATCTTGCTGCCAGCGCTGTCGCTGAACTAGTAGCATTTGTACACTGGAAGTGCCTTTGCGTGAAGTCTTTGTATGTTGTCAGCAATTGAAGATCTTGAAGGCCAGCACAACCTAACTCATCGCGACCAACATTACCGCCTTCAAATACGATCTCAGGTTTGATAGGTGAATTTCGTCGGTCCCACTCTAATGACGTCGTGCTATATGGAGATATGCCCCCCTTATCAGCTAATGGCGAGTACCCACTCGACTCTGTCAGTGTGTTCTTTTCAGTATATGCGCCAACAGTAATGGCATTCCACGCTTGAGCTGGGTCATGAATTTCCTGTCTATAGTTATAATCCGGATAATCCATAACAGATTCAATAGCGGCATTACCTGCACAGATCGTGAATAATCGAGGGGTAAGTCCTTCGCCAAGGTAGTCTACAGAAAGTGAATCTAGAGCACTTGACCAAGAAGAGGGACGTCCACGATTAGTTCCTTTCCCTGAAGACAAAGACATAGAAAATGTTCTGGATCTCTCGAAGTTGTTTAACTCAACAGTGGAGATAGCATTTGAAGTCACTAACCCAAGTGATTTCCCTGCATTATCACCATTTCGATTAAGCGTTTTAACAGATTCAAGTCTATGCTGCACCACATGGTTATCAGTCGATTCAAGAACTTTAGTAAGATCTCCCCACATAGCTAAACCAGCCATACTAGTACCATGACCGTTTTGATCTGTTGGATCGTTATCTTCCATGATAGTGAGTTGGTCACTTACAGTAGAAAAAGGGGCTAATAGCGGGTGTTGTACGTTTACACCTGTATCAATGATACAAATGTATGGTGAATCAGAATCACCAGGTTCACTAGGCTGTTCTAAACGTGATAGGGCATCTTCTGTCCATTCTACCTGCTCTGTACTGTTCATCGAATCAAAAAACTCAGCCGTTACCTGAGGAAAACGGATTTCAGATACGCGAGTCAATAAAGCTAGATTTTCTTCAAGCTGACTCTGACTAGCTTTTAGTTGAATGATTGTGTGTTCAGGGAACCTTAAGGTATCTTCCGATACTTCCAAATTTGCTTTTGCGGCTAACTTACGAAAATCTGAGATGATAGAACGATATACTTGTTCTGTATCACGAGCTTTTTTAGGAGTTGAAATCCAAAACTCCCACCAAACTTGCTGCTCTTTATCTTCTGGTAGTAGCTCTAAATCGTCTGACCACATTGAAGAAAAAGTTATTGGGCTAATAGACATTATTGAGTCAATCAACTTCTGATGATCATTCGGAGCACCATTGCGATTTGTTTTTCGGTTTACATATGCCTCTAACTTTTTTTCGTAGAAATCTAGCTTGCCATCTGGGACGTAAGCTGTAGCAACTAATGTTTTTTGCCCTTCATCTTGAATAGTTTTGACGTTGTGAAGCTCAATACCTTGTGGAGCGTTTGCTAGACTAGTCACGGCCATGTCTACATCGGGATGGCTGACGAATTCAACTTGTATACCAATACCTGTATCTAAACTGATATCAGATGTGGTTTCTTTTAGACTATCGAGACGACTTGCTACGCTTGCTAAGTCACCGCGAAGTTTCTGAGACTGTCTAGCTCTATCGAGTTGAGGAACGGTTGATGCACCACCGCCACCAGTCCTAGGTGAAGTAAAGTTATGAGCAATTGCTGACGAAGGTAAGAAAAATGAGGCTTATTATAAGTGTTTGTTGCCATTTAGCGTTAAAATCCCTGTTTGCCTAATAGGTGCCGGTTTATGTTTTGTCTATCTTGGATTGCTCTTGTGAGCATAGATATTGTAATCGAGTCTAAATCATGAATTAGCATTTCTTTTATTGCGTCGTTCGACGCTAGAGTAATCTCAGCATTACTCAAGCCTTGAGAAATTTCTGGTAGCTTTTTCCAAGAGAAGTTTTTCGCTACGTAGTTAAGAAGGCGCGATTTGAACAACTGGATTATTTCATCATCCGTAGGTAGTTCGTATCGAATTACGTCATCGAAGCGCCTAAACAGCGCATAGTCTAAAGATTCAATGTGGTTTGTTGCACAGATAATAACGCTATTAGAATCGTCTTGCTCAATCATTTGAAGAAAGCTGTTGAGTATACGACGAGCTTCCCCCACGTCATTATTAGAGCTTCTAGTAGTGCCTAATGCATCAAATTCGTCGAAGAAATATACTCCACGTACTTCTCTTATAGTATCAAAAATCTGTCGTAACTTAGCTGATGATTCACCTAGATATTTTGTTATCACAGCATCCAAACGTACTTCAAAAAGAGGGAAATCTAACTCTCCAGCTAATATTGAGGCTGTATAAGTTTTTCCAGTCCCTGGCATACCTGCAAGCAACATTTTCCTTCTTGGAGACAAGCCATGATTCTTCAAAACTGTTAGGTGCTTTTGTTCTTTAACTAATCGCATCAGTCTATCTTTGATTTCAGATGTAACAATAAGATCAGAGAATCGAAGTTGGGGATAACTAGTTGTAAGTAAACCAGTTGAATCTTTTACACCACTCGCTATTGATACAGGTAGGTTTTTAGATGTATTTTTCTTAGCTTTTTCAATAAGAACTTTTAATTCTTGAGCAAGTTTACCATGGCCATTTCTTGCTTCATGAGCCGCAACCTGAAGCGCGACAGATAGAAATCTATCGTCGTCTTGATCTATGTGCGATTGCATTAAAGCTTTGATTTGAGTGGAGCTTGCCATGGGAATATGTTCTTTTTTAGAGTGTTGATAACTTAATTATAATAACTTACTTGAGGAATTACCGCTATTACTCTCGTCGAGAAACGCTAAGGAACGTTTCTTATAACCGTTGATTTGTGTCGAATTTACCCTCGTGATACAACACGGGTATTCAAAACGAACAGCATTAGAAGAACGGGTAATTTTTAGTAGAGAAAAAACTCTTGAACAGGATGCGAATGAGTAAAAGGTCTAAGCAACTTTGGGGCAATAATGGTTTGCAAGTCCCAAAACAAAAAGAGCCGCTTTAGCGGCTCTTGATTTTCAAACTATTCGAACTCGTTCAGATTACTCTTTACCAAATACGTTGTTCTCTTGCTCTTGTACACGGATGAAAGTCGTACGTTTAGTTAGCTCTTTAAGCTTTGCTGCGCCTACGTATGTACAAGTTGAACGTACACCACCAAGGATGTCAGAAATTGTGTTGTGAACAGAGCCACGGAACGGAAGTAAAACAGTTTTACCTTCAGCAGCACGGTACTTAGCAACACCACCTGAGTGCTTGTCCATAGCCGACTGTGACGACATTCCATAGAACTTCATGAATTGCTTACCGTCTTGCTCTACAACTTCGCCGCCTGACTCAGAGTGACCTGCTAGCATGCCGCCTAGCATTACGAAGTCAGCACCGCCGCCGAACGCTTTAGATACGTCACCCGCACATGAACAGCCACCGTCACCGATGATCATGCCGCCAAGGCCGTGTGCTGCGTCGCCACACTCGATGATTGCAGAAAGTTGAGGGTAACCTACGCCTGTTTTAACACGTGTAGTACAAACAGAACCAGGGCCGATACCAACCTTAACGATGTCTGCGCCAGCTAGGATTAGCTCTTCAACCATGTCACCCGTTACAACGTTACCAGCAGAGATAACTTTAGTCGGGAATTCAGCACGTACTTTTTGTACATACTCAACTAGGTGCTCTGAGTAGCCGTTAGCGATATCAATACAGATAAATACGAATTCGTCGCTAAGCGCCATGATTTGCTTAGTTTTCTCAAACTCAGCTTCAGAAGTACCTGTTGAAACAAATACGTTGTTCAGCGTTTTCTTGTCTGCTGTTTTTGCGAACTCAGCCCACTGCTCTACTGTGTAGTGCTTGTGTACTGCAGTCATAACACCGTGCTCTGCTAGAGCAGCTGCCATTTCAAAGCTTGCTACCGAATCCATGTTCGCTGCAATTACTGGAGTACCAGACCATTGACGACCGCTATGCTTGAATGTAAAATCGCGGGTTAATTCAACTTGAGAACGGCTTTTAAGGGTAGAACGCTTCGGACGGAAGAGTACATCTTTGAAACCTAACTTAAGTTCTTGTTCGATACGCATGATAATTTGTCCTGTAATCATATTACGTGTCGTGCGTTTTCGGTAAGCGTTGGCAGACGCTTTACTGAGTTTCGGACACAAAAAAACCGGAGCGTTGGCAGACGCTCCGGTTTTCAGCATTATAGGCTGTGATTTACTAACAGCAAGTCTGATATTTCATTTTTTTTTGTGCTATCCTCTCAAAGATTCCATATCTGGTAAAAGCTTCCCGCCCATCATTTCCTACTAAATTCATAGTAATTAATAACTTAACAACATATTCACGCAAACGCTGTCGGTTTATTGCGCAAACGTTTCCCTTGCAAATTCGGCGAAAAAATCTTCGATAAGGCAAATTTGTGAAAAAAGTGCCCTTTAATCACATAAAAATCACACTTTTCTTGAATCAAAAAATGCGTTTTTTCTTAAATAATTTCATTTTTTTCTGACTTTTTCGCTTGGAGTGCCGATCTCAGCCCTCTTTCATTAGCCCTGAAATTTATAAAGTACAAAGGCAAGATCGATTAGCACGTTCGAAACTTGGATGAGCGGGGTAAAGTCCACAAAATATGGCAGGTTAGATGCGCTTATTTATGAGAACCCAGCGGATACAAGCCGCTGTTGATAGAGCCTAACAACAACTCGACTAAAGTTAACGAACACGGAACGCCTTTCTTTAGTTCGAACTCATTACTACAGGATCAGATACAAAAATGGCCAAGGGGATTAACCTTGGCCATTTTTATTTGGTTTTCAGAGTGCTCTTATAAGGCGATTCAATTTTCACCTTAAGGTACGTCAAGCCTTTTTCTGAGACATCAGAGCTTCAGCAGTCGCATCTTGAATCGACAAGAACAAGGATGTCACTTGCCCAGTTGGAGAACGCATCGGGTTAAGCGTGACGTTCTGATACATAAAGTCGGCTTGCTGAGTTACTGGCCTCACGTTGCGGCACTTAAACAGATAAGGCCTTTGTTGCCACGTTATGAAGCTACGGCAGCCTAGGTCATAAACCGGTTTTGTTTTAAGCCTAAACCACTCTTCAGGAATTTCAGGGAATAACTCAAAGATCGACTTACCGATCGCATCATGCGATTGCTTACCGCTATGGTGCGTCATGAAGCCATTCCAAACTTGTACCTGAAAGTCACGGTTAATGACCACCAGCCCCATATCGACGTTTTGAACCATGTCTACCATCCAGTGGAACTGTTCAAATTCAGCAGGAAGATTCAACATATTAAAACTCCTCCATTAGGTAGGCCAATTTGTTATCTAGAAGAGGCAGAGACTCATCAACAAACATAAATAGAAGGTCACAACGGATGGACGTGCCGTCGATGTTGTAGCTGACTTCGAACGTCATGGTCTTTTTAAATGAGCCGCTGGTATTTTCAATCACCGAATCAATCGAGATGTGTTGACCTAGCAGCACAGGAGAGCTCTGAAAGAAACGAACTTCTGATTGCTCCCCTAACCCATTCAAGAAAGAGCCGACTAAGATGTTCGATACATCCATCAACAACTCTAATTCTTCTAGCTGCTCGCTTTCTGTTGGCACCTTCATGAGCTTCTTAAGATCGCTCACACTGGAATCACTCAACAAAACTAGCGCTTCACCTGCAATGCCTTCTCCACTAAAGCCTTGGCAAACACCCGACACTTGGTCGTTATCCGCTAGGTCACGAAGTGCCATGTGCAATTCACTCACTTCGAAGATGTTAACGTTCGGCAGCGGTAGGTGAACAAACACATTAAAGTGACGAGCCAGTGCATCAGCGGCACGGCCTATCGCTACGTTCGCGACTTCCATATAGATATCGCGTCTGCGAAGTATTGGCAGTTCTAAAGCGGTTGGGGTAATGATTTGAGGTTGTTTTGGCGGCTCGACATGCTCACGTAAAATGGCTTTTAGCGCTTCTTTATCGATCGGCTTTTGCAAAAATGCTTTGGCGCCAAGATCCAGCACCTTCTGTTGTGCTTTTGGTTGTATGTCACCAGAAACAACGACAACTGGCGTGGTATCGCCTAAACGTTGCATCTCTTCCAATGTGCCATAGCCGTCTAATTCCGGCATGGTTAGGTCGAGGAACATCAATTTGAATTGGTTTTTAGCGAGCTCTTCAAGTGCATTAAGCCCATGAACAGCAAAAGTTATATCTGCATTTAGAGAACTAGGCAGTGACCGAGCCATCTGCTTCCTTGCTAACGCAGAATCATCACATATAAGAACTGGGAACGACATAAATGCACCACTGACAAATTAAAGCTAATTCGACCGAGTGTAACAGAACATTATGGTATCAGGTACGGGGTGAATGGATTTATGTGCAGATTATTAGTAAGAATGATGAAACAGGTGGGTAAGCTATTATTTCGCATTATTCTTCATGAAAAACAATATGCTACAAAGGTAATAGCCAATCCTTGCTGTTGAGTAATAGCACTATTATATTTAACAGCAGCCTTAACAAGCGGGTTTATTAAGGCTCGACTGACTCATTCATTGAACGGCTTTATGTAGCCATGATAGAGAGCTATCCAACAAAGCTAATGCAAGAGAACTAGAACTGATATGAAGGCCATAAAATCAGTAATGCGAAACGTATGATCACAGCAAATACCAACAACGCGATCCCCAGGCGATACCATTTGTATTCGGCGATGTTCATTGGGATACGCTTGTAGAACATCGTAATCACGCCCTTCCAATCGCTACTGCGTCTTCCGTACTGCATCATGCTCGTCAAAACAAACAGTGCGCCAAGCACTAACATTCCTTTTTCAGCCCAGAACAATCCAACTTCCATTTGTGTATTCCTTGATAAAACGGTGAGCAACTCAAATCATTCTAGTCACCTTTTAGCTCGGTTTCTGTAAGACCAAGGTCTAAATTACGAAGTACGCAATTTAGGGCTTATAGGTCATTGTTGGTAATTGATAGTTCTCGGTCAGCAATACAACGTTTATCGTTCAAGGTTCCATGGTAAAGGCGAGCATCACAAGCAAATCACGTATAAGCATGATTCGACAAATCTGGAGATTGGTTGTTCTTTTGAATGACACGCATCAATTGGATAAGCAGCAGAATACCTGTCACGCCTAAGCCAACACCGATTCCGCCCCAAATCCCTGCCAATTCGAACTTAGGCATCAAATACCAAGCCGCAGGCAAGCCAAATACCCAGTAACCGATGGCAGTCATCACGGTTGGCATAGAGACAATCTTCATGCCTCTTAGCAGGTTAATCGCCAGTAGCTGCCAAGCATCAACAATAAAGCACAAAGCAACGACCCAAATCACAGAAGCCAGTAGTGAAGTCATAGCACCCGTGCCATCGTCTAACTTGAAGATAGAAGCGATCATCTCAGGCCATATAATGAACACGGCCGACAACGCCACACTCAACACCGACACCAATATGAAGCTTTGAATCGAGGTTCTTTTTATTCCTTCGTAGTTACCCGCGCCAAAATCACGGCCAACCAAAATCGCCGCAGCTTGTGAGAAACCAAAATTGAAGTTCCAAGTAAAGCTTAAACATTGCAGCAAGATTTGGTGCAAGGCTAACGAAGCAATACTGATCGTGCCCGCCATCAAGGTGCCACCGTAAATCAAGCCATGCTCAAGTAAAGCAGCCAAGCCGATAGGTAGACCCATCAACAACAATGGGCTCATCAACTTGATTGAATACTCTTCTGTATTTAGCCAAGGGGCGAACTGCTTAAACTCGTCACGCTTAAATACCCAAACCGTATATCCAACCATCACGATAAATGCCGCGATAGCCGTACCAAGCCCTAAACCTGTTAAGCCCATGTCTAATTGGAAGGTGAGAAAGTAGCTCACTGGCACATTCAGAATTACGGTGATAATCGACATCACAAGAATGGAGCGCACGTTGCCAAACGCACTGGTTAAGCCACGAAGTACCAACAAGATAAGCGAAGGCAACATTACCCACTTCAAAGCATGGACATATTCCATGGCTAAAGTGATCACTTCTGGTGGCTGTTTGGCTGCTTCTAATACCAACGGAGCAAACCAGAAGCTGGCCATTAAGGTCACACTGAGCACGAATGCCAACATGGTTGCGCCTTTCACAGCCAATCTGATTTGAGTATTACCAAACTCAGGGCGAGCTACGCGCTGACCATAAGCAATCGCAATCAAGTTCGCGACACAACCCACGGTGCTGCTCGCAATAATGAAGATGAAAAAGTAGATTGAGGCACCTAAGCCACCAGCCGCAAGGGCTGACACACTGATACGCGACATCATCCAAACATCAGTAAGGACTAAAGCCATAGAGATCAGCTGTGAAATGATCAAAGGGAATGCAAGAGTGAGTATTTTTTTCATGAGCGCCTCAGTTAATTTCGCCCAAAATACGATCGATGAGGCTGGCGTTCAATTGATAAATTTGCGACTCTAACATTCCATAAACTCATGCGAACGAATTATGACCCCATATCCTAGCTTGCCATCATCACATAATGGCTTAAAAGCCTTTGAAGCTGCCGCAAGGCTGATGAGCTTTACGCTGGCTGCCGAAGAGCTGCATGTGACACAAAGTGCGATCAGCCGACAGATCAAACAGCTTGAAGATGAGTTAAACGCATCACTGGTTATTCGTAAGCATCGAGCCATAGAATTAACGGTACAAGGTCATGATTTGTATGTGGCTTTGCGAGAAAGCTACGGTAATATCGAAGCTGTTATCGCCTCTTGGAGTGAGCCCAAGCAGAAGCGTATCGTGATCAAAGCGACTCTGAGTTTCGCGACGCGAGTATTGATCTCCAAAGTTCGGGAATTAAACGAGCGTTATCAAGATCATGAGATCGTCATTGTTCCTGTGATTGAGGAAGACGAATCGATTAATAGTAGTGAGTATGATCTACTGATCTTCCACACGCGTTTCAAAAAACGCTATGACAAGGCACCTGACATTACCTTCTTGCGTGAAGAGTTCATGGCGCCGGTTTGCTCTACTAGTTTAACCACCAAAGACACCGACCTTGATTCAATCTTAACCTTGCCAAGGCTGCATCCAACCTTAGATCATCACGACTGGAAAGTGTGGCTGGCCGATGTTGAATTCCCACCAAAGAAACCTGTCAGAAATACCAGCTTCTTGTCTTTAGATATGGCGCTCAGTGCCTGTCTATCCGGTGAAGGGGTTACGGTCACGGATCTGTTGTTAGTTCAACAAGATCTCCAACGAGGCTTCTTGTACTGCCCTAGAAATGCAAAAATCCAACACAGTGCTTGGACTTACTTCATGCACCAGCGTAGTCACACGCCTATCATCAACGACCTTATTGAATGGCTTAGAGAAGAGACAACAAAAGAGATCGAGTTGCTGAAAGTACTCGCACAGCAATATCAATGGTTTGGTGTAATAGAACAGGACAAAGACTTTGGTCGGCTCTTCTAAACTAAGTTATGATTCCTGTTCCCTCAACCGATTGATATTTTTATGTCTTCTTTCTCTTTTTCACAAATCCCTGTTGGGGTTCGATTCATGATCCTCTCCGCTTTTGGATTCGCACTGATGTCTGCGTGTGTGAAATACATCAGCAACTACGGCATACCTGTATTCGAAATTGTTGCAGCAAGGGCTTTGGTGTCTTTGATCATCAGTTATATCGACGTTAAGCGAAAAGGCATTTCGATCTGGGGAAATAACAAACCTTTGTTGTTTGTTCGAGGCGCAGTTGGTACAGCAGCCTTGATGTGTGTTTACTACGCTGTGACCACTTTGCCATTAGCCGAAGCGACCATTCTACAATACGTTCATCCTGTATTTACCGCCCTACTTGGCGTGTTATTTCTGAAAGAACGCGTCCAAAAATCGACCATGATCTGCATTGCGTTCTGCCTAGCTGGGCTATTAGTGATGGTACAACCAAGTATGAACAGTGGCGCGAGCAGCGAGTTACCGCTATTTAGCATTATGGTGGCGTTATGTGGCGCATTTGGTAGCTCAATTGCTTATGTGATTGTGAGAAAGCTGAGCCAAACGGAAGATAGCTCAGTCATCATCTTCTACTTCCCATTGGTTGCGCTACCAATCTCAACAGCTCTTATCTGGAACGACTTTGTATGGCCAAGTCTATTCTTAACCGTGATGCTCGTGTTAGTCGGTATTTTCACTCAGATAGGCCAATACGGTTTGACCAAAGCGATGCAGACTCAAGCGGCGGGTAAAGCTTCGGCTTACTCATACGTCCAGATTGTCTTCTCGGCACTGTTAGGCGTGTGGATCTTTAATGAAATTCCATCGGTTTGGACTTATCTAGGCGGTGGCCTGATTGTGACTGGCGCGCTGATTAATGTGTTTGGCAAACAACTGTTGGTGCCTTTTAAGGCTAAATAAACAACCCAACAACTGAGCTAAACATCAGCTAAATAATCAGCTATTACATAGACCTAAAAAGGGCATTGCGGATTATTCCACAATGCCCTTTTCTATAAATGTTCTCTAACGTGTTTTCATGCCGCTAACCAACTTTAATAAAGCGGCGTATTACGTGATTAACTTGTGGCATTTCGTAACTTGGGATCATCACTCAAATACTCAACAAACTCGATTTCAAAACCTGCCGGATCCACAAAATAGACATTTTTTCGATAAGGTTCTTCAGCGCCAGGTTTAGCAATCGGGAAACCCGCATCGATAAGACGTTGAGTGACGCTTTCGATATTATTGGTCACATAAGCGAAGTGCGCGAGGCCAACAGAGTGCCCTGCCAAATCTCTGTTTTCACCCTCACCGTGATCACTCAATGCGATGTATTGGTACTCGTCGCCAAAATGCAGCCAGTTACGTGGCTTGCCTGACCATTCGCCTTTTCCTTCATCACGAACGTACCAGTGTGGAAACGCCGCTTTATAGAAAGTCAGCATTTCAGGGATGTCCTTGACGACTAAATTCACATGTTCAAGTTGGATCATTCATCTCTCCTTAAAGTATTCTCGTAAGCAACGTTGCATATCCTAATACCTCAAGTTAAGTTGAGGTAAAGCACTAATTTGCATTTATTTCGAGAACGTTTTTAGAGCCCAAATTGTCGTATTTTGAAGCGATACAAACCCTAAGTTTAGACGACCTTCCCTGATGTGGTTTATTTGGAATCCAGAATGACTGAGAGACAAGCCGCTATGGTTTAGGCGGAGTAACCTCAACTTCTAAAGCGGCTCGGTCTCTCCACTTGAAAACCTTCTTCCATTTAATCGGCATCATTGGAATAACGATGAGACTAATGCCCACCAGCGTCAGGATGTCTGGAATCTCATCGAACCACATAACACCAAACAATGTTACGAACACCAACCCAGAATATTCGGCGAGCGCAATCTGGTTGGCCGGTGCTTTTTTGTAAGCCACCACCACAAGCGCATGGTATCCAAGTACGAACAAGTTGATTGCCATGATCCAACCAACATGACGCCATTCGAGCGCAGACCAAGTTGGCAGCGCTAATGCCAGTGCAAGTGGCAGAGTCATAATGCTGGTCCAGAACAGAGTTGAGATGATGTGTTGCTCTGCATTCAAGCGTTTAATCAAGATATTACCCACGCCCATCGCAAGCGCACTGCCTAGCCCAGCAATCGCCGCCCAATGAAATTGTTCAGGGCGTAACACGATTAATACGCCCACAAAACCAATCAGGGTCGCGCTCACTTTTGAAGATGTCGGCCTTTCTTTCAACAGCACGATCGACAAAGGCAGCATAAGGATTGGTCCAACGTAGAACATCGCGTTTGCTGTCGCCAAAGTAAGGTGTGTAATGGCGATCATCGCGCAGCCACTCCCCACTAAGATAAATTGAGCCCTTAAGAAGTTGATTCGGCAACCGCCTTTCATACGCGTCTCTCTCGGTAACTTTAACCAAAATGGAAGCAACAAGATCACGCTCAATAGCTGACGGATAAACACGTACTGGAACGTAGGGACTTCGCCATTCAGTATCTTCAATGATACGTCTGAAAAAGACGCAAGTAGGTTTGCGAGCACCAAAAGCAAAATGGCGTGGTTAACAGCTTTATTCATACAGAAGTAAGATTACACATTTGTCATACAATTATGGGCGCACATCATACATGAGAATTTGAAATGTGTAATAGCAAAATTAATAAGGCTCAGACTAATGCAATTTTGAATTAAACCTCGATGAACAAATCACAGCTATTCGTTCAATATTTAGCCGCATTAATATTCTCTTATTGACTGATACATCAAGTTACAAATCGCTTTCATATTAACCAAGAACACTGATCTGGGTTAATAAATTGGCTTCACAATAACCTTACTTTTAATGTGGTCAGATAATTACAAAAAAGGAAGTTAAAGTGAAAAAATTATTAGCACTTGGTATCGCAGCGGTAATCTCGGCTCCAGCAGTAGCCGACCACAACACAATCAATGGTATGGATTTTGGTCCACTCGCAAAGTTAGTCGGCACATGGAAATCAGTCGAAACTGGCGGCGTTGATATTTCTCCAGGCCAAGAAGGCACAGAAGTGGGTGCAGGTGGTCCCGCGGTTACACCATTCTATGAAGTAATGACGTTTGAGGTTGCGGCAGATGCAACCAATGCCAGCGATCAATATCTGGTTGCTCTGTACTACAAACAAGAAGTATTCAGAAAGGCCGACGACTCTAAGTTCCACGATCAACGTGGCTACTTCATCTACGACCAAAAAAATCAGGTCGTCTACAACTCTTACTGCGTACCACGCACCACATGTGTCACCGCAGAAGGCCCTGCTGGCGATACAATGACGTTAGTTGCGTCTAAGCGTGGCATCGCTGAGTCCGAATACATGACGGACAACGCAACCACCACGGGCTTCACGATGAACATTAGCATTTCAGACGATACGCTGACGTACTCTCAAACAACAGGCTTAGAGATCTACGACAACGCATTTGCTCATACAGATTCAAGCACTCTAATTAAAGTGAAGTAGATTCAAATACAAACGCCTTTCACAGCGAAGTGAAAGGCGTTTTTCTTTTGTACTTGTAACAACAAACAAGTTTAACTAGATTGTGTATCAACCTTGGCGTAACGGTTGGCTAGCACTGCACAGTAAAAGATCTGAATCGGGTGATAAAGCATGATTGGTAGTAATATCATCCCTAGATTAGGGTTGTGAGCAAAGATCACCTTAGCCATAGGAATACCTGCCGCTAAGGTCTTCTTAGTACCACAGAATACTGCCGCGACTTCATCTTGATGATTGAATCCAACCTTTCGGGCACTCCATTGAATGCCGTGTACCATCACCATCAATACCACTAAACAAATCACCGCTGACAGCAACAACAGCATTGGTGAAAAGTCGCTCCAAATACCGTGTTCAATAGAGTCACAGAAAGCACTGTAGACGATCAGAAGTATCACGTATTTATCTAACTTATTGACCACTGACTTGTGTTTCTGAGTCCATTCAAAAAGTAACGGGCGCATCAACTGGCCGACAATCATTGGCAATAGCAGCATTTTAGATATAGAGATCACCGATTCCATCAGGTTTAGCTCTGCACCTTCCAACCCCATAAAGAGCTGGATCAGTAGAGGCGTAATGAACACGCCTAAAATACTAGAAAGTGATGCATTGAATATCGCACCCGGTAGGTTTCCTTTTCCAATCACCGTCATCGCGACCGAAGACGAAATCGTACTCGGTAATACGAAGAGGTAACAGAAACCAAAGGCCAGAGCTGCTGGCATATAAGCGACAAAGCCTTGCCCGAATATCACCCAAAGCAGTGGGTAAACTAAGAATGTCGCGCTTTGTACAAAAACATGCAGCTTCCAATTCGAAAGCCCCTCAAGAATGGCTTTGGGAGACAAACCCAAACCGTGTAAGAAAAACACCAAAGCGATGCCGAGAACAGTCACCGTATCGAGATGAAGTACCCCACCCGATTTGCCCCAATCCGGCGTAAAAACAGCAACGACCATAGCCACCACCATCCCTACAAGAAACCATTCCTTTTTCAGTTTTTCTATCATGTTGACACGCACTTTCTGTAGATTCCATTTCAGCCAATAACAAGGCTCCGATGCTATTTATCCTATCGACTCTAATTTTAATTAACCACCATAAACGCAAATTAAGCTCGTCTTTATCTTGAGGGTTAACGTTGTTTTTCGAGTTTGTTACGCACGCTTCGCTCTGGATTGAACAGATGTATGGAATGATGATGAAATATTAGAAAACAGCGGTTTATCGAGAAGGTAAGACCCTTTCAGTGATCGGGGCACAGAGGTAAGCCGTAAGGATATGAAAGAAAGACGTAGGCAATCTAAACACCAAAGATCAGCCTATTCTCAAAGATGACGCAGCGGGAGTAACACATGGACAACAGAATCACCATTATTGAATTTCTCAGAGTATTTGAGTTTATTCGCTCTTCCGGTGAGCAACGGGACAACAAATATCTAGTTGGCGAAGTGACGGCTTGGCACGATTACGATGGTTACACCTGTTGGCTAAGCTATAAAGACGTCACGGTGACGCTGATGTTTCACGGTTCGCTAAAAATTGAGTACGACAACGCTTCAAATTACTCTGAATTTATTGAGCATTGTATGGGTATGCTTGCCACTGAACCTTCTCCATAAAACGCGAACAGACTAACGGCTAACGGCTAACGGAGACAATCATGAACGAAACGGCTTCATTGCTTAAGCGAAGACACCCTTTTTGGCTAGTACTCAGCCTCTCCTTTTTATGGTCTCAAGTATCTGTAGCAGGCATAGGTATGATTGATTTTATACAACCGAACGAACACAAGAATTGGACAGCGACCAACGACGATGTAATGGGTGGCATCTCAACGGGCGGGCTCATTTATCTTGATGATATGAGTCGATTTAGGGGCGAGCTATCGTTAGAAAACAATGGTGGTTTCAGTTCTGTAAAGCGCTCCATTGAATCACCAGCCCATGAAATAGATAGCGCAGAGCTAGTTTTCGTTGGTGATGGTCGCACCTACCAACTGAGGCTCACAACATCGAAAGATGGTAATCGAGTTCAATACAAACACGATTTCGTTACGATAAAGGGAGTGCGGCTTAACAAGGTGTTCCACTTCAATGATTTTCAAGCTGTGTTCAGAGGTCGGCTACTGAGCGATGCGCCGGAACTTAAGGCACGAGACATCAAACAAATCGGTTTTTTGATTGCGGACAAAGAGCCCTCGCCTTTTGAGCTAGACCTAATACAGTTTCACTTCAAAACATCGCAACCTATCACATCACCAGAAGCTGACTAAACTGACTAAACTGACTAAACTGAAAACAAACAAAAGCCCCTGAAACCTTTTGACTAGCAATCAGATATCAGGGGCTTCTTCTATTTAAACCGTCAACAATTCAAAACAACGGCGGATTAAAACATCAGCAATTAGTATTTGATAGCTGTTTTACCAATCGAGGCACTGCTTTCAATACGTTGGTGTGCATCTTTAAGTGTTTCCACACTAAAGCCATTTAGGGTCGAGGTTAGCGTCGATTTAATACGGCCCGCATCAATCAGATTCGCGGCTTGGAATAGGATGTCTTGCTGCTTCTGGATATCTTCGGTGTTAAACAGTGAACGTGTAAACATCAGCTCCCAAACAAAGCCTGCTGATTTGCCTTGCAGCGCTGACAAGTCAATGCCACCATCAAATTCAACAATCGAACTGATCATGCCTTGCGGTGCGATCAATTCAACCATCGCATCCCAGTGCCCTTTTGTGTCTGCAACATTGAAAATGTAGTCGACATGTTGAATGCCTTGCTCTCTCACTGACTCAACAAGATTACGGTGGTTCACCACATAGTCCGCTCCCATATCTCTTACCCACTGCTCCGTTTCAGGTCTTGAAGCTGTTGCGATAACATTTAGGTTGGTGAGTTGCTTAGCCAGTTGAATCGTAATTGAACCAACGCCGCCCGCTCCACCAATGATCAGGATAGACTTTTTCTCTTCAGGACGAACACGCAAGCGGTCAAACAACGCTTCCCATGCCGTAAGCGTCGCTAGTGGCATAACGGCTGCAGCCTCATCAGAAAGGCTCTTAGGCGCTTTAGCGGTAATACGGTAGTCCACAGCTTGGTATTCTGCGTTAGCACCCATACGTGTTACGTCACCCGCATAGTACACACGGTCACCGACTTCGAAACCTTCAACGTCAGCACCTTTGCCAACAACTTCACCGACAGCGTCGTAGCCCAGCACTTTTGGCAGCTCAAGAGTTTTATCTTTAGCATTACGAATACGAATTTTTGCGTCAGCAGGGTTGATAGAAGTCGCACTCACTTTCACCAGCAAGTCATTATTTTTTAGTTCTGGCAGACTCGTTTCAAACTCAAATAAACTGTCTTGCTCTGTAATCGCAAGTGATTGAGTAAATCCGATAGCTTTCATTTTTGATGGTACTGACATTGTGCTTTCTCCTTGAATTAGACGAGTTAATCTTAGTCAATTCTCACTCTAGATAAACCGCCTAATATTTGAATAATTCTCAAATAATTTTTGATAGTGGTATTGCCGTTATCTGAGTAACGCAGACGTCTCACTGCATTGCCAACGGCTTAAAGGCTAAATCAGGCCTTTCTCAATCAACCAATCATGTGTGACTTGATCTTGTGGTTTACCTTCACGGCAAACTTTGTAATCCAGCTCTGCGATGATGTCATTCGAGAAGCATAGGGAATCCAACTTCTGAATCTGTTGTTCGCTGAACAGATGCTTCTTGTCGTCTCTTAAAAGAAGCACTGCTCTGTCCACTATTCCGAGTAGGCCTTTTGGCTCTTTGAGCTCACGAATATCGTAACGATAGTGCAAAAACTGAGGTTTCCACAGTGGCACTACCACCCACTCTTTGTTTGCGACTGCACTTTCAAAGGCACTGAAACAATCGTCTTCACTGCCAGGAAAGAACTCGTAGCCGGCATCGCTCAGGCCATAATCTTTCATCATCTGGATAGAGAAGCGTGTGATACCAGCGCCGGGGTTGATGCCTTGAATGGTCGAGTTCATTTTCTCGATCACTTCAGCTTTTAATAAATCAGAGACTTCAGAAACCGCCTCTTCAGGCACATAGTCTGGTACGCCCCACAAAGCATAAGGTTCATAATGAAGCCCAAGCTCGATAAGTGGCTCAACTTCTTCAACGCCCGCTTTGTAGATACCGTGACTTGATGGCAACCACGCAGAAGAAAGCATATCCACTTGGCCTGCTTTCAGCTTTTCAAAGTTCTCCTGATGTGGAGAGAAAATACGCTCTACCTCAAAACCCATGGATTTCAATACATTGGCAACCAATGATGCGGTCGTACGGTGGAACGACAAATCCGTTACACCCATTGTGATTTTCTTAGTCATCTTATCCCCCTAGATCGTAGGTTTCGTCCATACGATGTGTACTGCGCTACGTTGTCGATATGGGGAAATGATAGTGAGAAAATTACTAATGAAAAACAGCCTCATATTTGAATTATTATCAAATTATTTTTGACAATTAAGTATTTGAAGCTAACTTAGAAGCGATAAGTAGAGATAACCCATTTGCAGATTGTGATGGGGAAATATCCCAACGCCATGTTTAGAACATAATTCAATACAGGTAGATAATATGCTTCTTGAAGACTTACAGGTCATTTTGAAAGTGGCGGAGTTTCGCAGTATCACCGCTGCAGCCACCAACCTAGATATGCGCACTGCCACAGCAAGTGCAGCAGTAAAACGTGTTGAAGCAGCACTCGGTGCGGAGTTATTTGTAAGAACCACGCGCCACCTAAGGCTCTCTTCTGCAGGCGAACGTTATTTACCGGAATGCGAACAAGCCTTAAAGATGTTGGAGCAAGCAAAGCTCAACATGCGCGAAGAGCTCGGTATTCTTGATGGTGAAATTCGAATAGCGCTTTCATCGGATCTAGGACGCAACCTAATCACACCTTGGTTAGATGAGTTCTTACTTGAATACCCAAAGGCGACGCTTCGCACTAGCATCAGCGATAGCAATATCGACTTCTACCGAGATTCCGTCGATATGGCGCTGCGTTACGGCTCCCCGACCGATGCGAACATGTATGGTTTCAAGATATGCGATGTGCCGAGGATATTGTGTGCGGCTCCTGAATACTTGGCTGAAATGGGCACACCAAAACACCCGAGTGACTTAGCACAACACAATGGTTTGCTTTACCAACTCCATGACATGTTGCAAGACGAGTGGGTGTTTAACGATGGTACTCAAGACCATAAAGTGAAACTAAAAGGAAATCGCGCTTCGAACGACGCAGACCTTGTAAGACGTTGGTGTATCGCGGGTAAAGGGGTGGCAATAAAATCTTGTTTAGACATGTCACCTCATCTGCTTTCAGGCGAAGTGGTTAAAGTTATGCCTGAATTTAAGCCGACCCCTACCGAGCTCTGGTTAGTGTGTCCAAGTCGCCAATCCATCACCCCTACTGTGCGTCTACTGAGAGATTTATTCAGAGAGAAGACCGCAGAGATCCTTTCGCAACTGAGCAAACAAGGCATTATAGAAAGCACAACATCTTTAGATTGAACGCCGCTTAAAGATAAGAAACAGAGAGACAAAAAAGGCGTTAGCGAACTTCAATTCGCTAACGCCTTTCATCATTAGAACATCATAGCCTCATGATGAACCTTAATAAGAGTACTTAGTTTAATACTCTTAATACAAAAGCTTAGTTTGACTCGTCTTCAACATCGCAGTCTGCACAGCACTGAAGAGCAATCTCATGTTCGAAGGTGATAGTGTCTTTACCTTCTTCTACTAGCTCTGCGATTTCGTCTGCCACTTCTTTTTCATCATCCGCTTCGATTCCGCTTGCTAGCTCTTCTTCTGAATAACCAAAGAAATTAAGCAGTAAGTACTCGCGAGCTTCTTCTTTCGTACAAACCACGTCTGCTGAAAGATCGGGTGTAACCTCGCCTTGTGCAAGTGTCGCTGTCACTTGTGCGATAGCATCGTCTTTCATCGCAGGCGTTAACCAACCAAGATCAGTACTTACTGTCGTTTTTTTACAGTCGAAGCAAGGCAATTGGTGAAAGTAGTATTGAAACGTAGTCATAGGAATATCTTCTTTAAATATTGTATAGCGAGATTATGCGCGTTTTGTAGCAAAATACTATCTCAATCACAACCTGAAACCGCTTCGGGCTGAGTATTTTTGCAAGCTCCGCGCAAGCTGATGTGATCATTCGATAAAAGCGCTGTTTTACCCATGCTTACTCAGCTTTACGCTTGTTTACATTTGTACGGGTAATATATGCCTTATCAGATAACAAGCGTGGCACCTCACAAATATTTGGGTCATAGCTTAGTTTCGTCGTTCCAGCTATCAGCTTTGAGTTCACGGCTTACTTGACTACTTAGCTCGGATTTGTTGGAAATCGCTTTGTTTTCAATTAACTTACTTGCACTTGGCTTATTTTGAACCACGCTTATTTAAATCACCCGTCTCGGATACCCAGTCAATGATCATCACAAAATATCAAGCCCTTACCCTTTCATCGGTTGCTTTGCTCGCAACAGGCTGCTCACCATCATCAGATACGCCTTCGGTCAGCAACATCAGTGATTACCAAGGCTCAGCGAGTATTACTCAAGGTGTGGCGACCACTGTTGAATCGAATCTCTTTGAGTGTGCAAACGGACGCAGCCGAGTGGCGGGCGTCGGGGAAATTACGGACTCCGAAGGAAAGGTTTGGACGGTTCCAGCCAAGAACAACTTTGCGACAGGGCCAAAAGCCTTTGATCTTTATGAAGAGTGCTCAAACACCACGCCAAGCAGCCTAGCCGAAGTCGATCAAAGCTCTGTACCTGTAGCGATAGTGGATCAAGACGGAGAAGAAATAACAGGCTATATTTTTGCCGATAACTATTTCGAACTTTATATCAACGGCAAGTTAATCGCGGTAGACACTGTTCCTTTCACACCGTTTAACTCAAACATCGTCAAATTTAAGGTGAAGAAGCCTTACACGATAGCGGTGAAAGTGATTGATTGGGA
Source organism: Vibrio sp. 10N.222.54.A3 (assembly GCF_041474095.1). NCBI lineage: Bacteria > Pseudomonadati > Pseudomonadota > Gammaproteobacteria > Vibrionales > Vibrionaceae > Vibrio > Vibrio sp. 10N.222.54.A3. The sequence goes on along the minus strand of NZ_JBFRTN010000015.1, from coordinate 47,164 downwards.
AGAAAACCTAGGTCTTGGTAGCGAAGATAACCGCGGAAAGGCATACCACGCTGGTGATGGTGGCTTTATCGCGAGCTTTAGTGACGGAACCGTGACAGGACCAGACTGGCAAGCACAAACCTTTTATACCTCACCGATTTATGACCTGACTTGTTTGAGTGAAGTGGACGGGAAGCGTCTTTCTGAAAGTTGCACCACAGAAGGAACTGACCACGGTCAAGATGCCTACGCCGCTCATTGGGAAACACCAACCAACTGGATGAACCAAGAGTTCGATTCAACATCTTGGCCTCAAGCATCGGTATATTCAGAAGACGATATTGGCGTGAACAATAAAAAAGCGTACATGAACTTTATCGAAAAATTCAGTGGTGCTGGCGCAAGCTTTATCTGGTCGACAAATGTCGTTCTCGATAATGAAGTGCTACTGAGATACGAAGTTAAGTAGCTTTATTCCTTTGTAAGCAAGCCCAGTCACAAGTATGACTGGGCTTACTACTCAAACAACTTGCTGGTGTTTCTAATTCACAGCGAACCTGATCATAATCTTGAGTCGTTTGATTACGGCAAAGTTTGCGAAGCCTCGCTTGATCCACGTGACCTAGCTTTGTAATTGTGTAACCAGCAACAAAACAACCCGATGCACAAACCCCAAAATGCACTGCCGATTCCCAGTAAATTAGTACCAGAAGCAGTGAATAAGAAAGTAAGCAGCGCAGGCTCTCGATAGTGGTTGTCTTCCATCGAAACAGCTAAACAATTCATCAAGGTGGGCATCACCGCTAAGCCAGCAACCGCAATGACAATCGCGGAGGGCACGGCGCTAAACAGCGACACAAATGACATCCCCATCACGCCAGCTAACAAGTAAAACCCGCCCATACAAATCCCCGCGATATAACGTGTCTTTGGATTACTATCCGCATTAGGGCCCATGCAAATAGCGCCCGTAATCGCTGCAAGGTTATACGCAAAGCCACCAAACGGTCCGAAGATCAAACCTGTCACCCCGGTGGTGGTAATGATCTTCGATGAATCGACTTGGTATCCGTTCGCTTTTAGAACCGCAAATCCCGGTAAGTTCTGTGAAGCCATCGTCACTATAAACAGTGGGATACCGACACTGAACAACGAAAAGAACTCAAAATCGGGCGAAATGAACACTGGGGTCGTTAATCCCATAGTCACCTGACTAACATCGAGTTTGCCAAAACCCACACACATGACCAATGCGATGATGAAAATGCTTGGGATCAGTAAATTTCCTAACCGCGCTTTCGCCAGAATAAATACAGCGAGCATGACCGCTACGACTTGTGCCTCTTCCATTAGCGACGTGAACAAACCCAAACCGAATTGCAATAGAATCCCCGCGAGCATCGCTGAGGCAATCGATGTTGGGATCTGTTTTAGGACTTTCTCAAATATCCCCGCCAATCCAACCAACGTGATCAACATCGAACTGAACAAAAACACGGCTACTGCCTGATTCATTGTCAGCCCTTCAAGAGATGTGATTAACAACGCCGCTCCAGGCGTCGACCACGCTGTAACCACAGGCTTCTTGTAATGAAACGAGAGCAGTATTGTGGTCATCCCCATGCCAATTCCCAACGCCCAAAACCATGACGCCACTTGTTCTTCGGTTGCTCCAGCACTCATTGCCGCTTGGAAAATAATCGCCGCGGCGCTCGCATAACCAATGAAAACAGCGATAAAGCCGGTACTGACGTGAGAAAATTTTAGCTTAGTCATGTTAATTTACTCCTGTGTGCGTTATAACGTCCATAGACTGAACTTAGCACCCGTGCGCTATAGCGCACAACTTATTTGTAAAAAACTTGTAGAGAAAATATGCAAACAGAAATTAAAGTTGGCGTTAACTTGAAACGCCTTCGCCAAGAAAAAGGCTGGAGCTTAGACAAAACAGCGAAAGAAACTGGCGTGAGCAAAGCAATGCTAGGACAAATTGAACGTGGAGAATCCAGCCCGACAGTCGCTAAGCTTTGGCAGATAGCTTCTGGGTTCGAGGTGTCACTTTCGAATTTTATCGCGGCTAGCCCAAACAGTGAACTGACGAGTTTATTCAGAGATGCAAACGAACTAAGACATGAGGAATACAACATTGGCTTTTTCGTCAGTTTGTTGTTTCCTTTTGAGGAAGCACTAGGATTTGAAATATTCGAACTCACCCTAGCACCCGATTACCAGCATGAATCCGCCCCACATAACGCAGGCGTCACTGAGCACATCTTATGCATTTCAGGAGAGATGGCCGTGATGTTTGATGATGAGTGGCATACGTTACGCGCAGGACAAGCCGTTCGCTTCAATGCCAACCAGACCCATGCCTACAAAAATATCGGTGAAGGAAACGCCGTATTTCATAATGTGATTCACTACCCTAATAACAAGCAATAGTGCCGGATTTGGTGCTAACGGATGTTTAGCTCTAACCGGATGTTCAGCGCTAACGAAAGAGCTGGCAGACCACTGGCTGTTACTAACTTAAAGCGACTATACGTTGACGACCATGCTGCCATCTTCGGCTTGATAACGAGCCCATAGTTGAGAGAGGTTTTCTTTATTAAGCTGTATCTCTTTTTCTTTCAGAAACGTTTCGTTGTGCAGCTTCGAATACGAGCGCTCAGCAAGGTCACAGCTAAATGTAACGATGGTTTTCCCTTTCCCCATTCTAGCCGCAGCGTATAGCGCACCTGCTACGTTCAACGACGAACTGCTTCCTAGAAGAATACCGTCATGTTCCGCAACAAGGCGGGATATCGTCACCAAATCCTGATCGGGAAGCGTGATTGCACGATTGATTTTTGCCTGCCTGAAATTTTCAACCGTTCGCATGATCCCTATGCCTTCCGTGAACGAACTTCCCGTTGATTGATAGTGTCCATTACGTAGAAACGAATAAATGCCGGACCCATTTGGGTCAACTAACCAAGTTTCGAGATTAGGTTTCTGCTCAGATAGATAGTGTGAGTTTCCGGCAATGGTTCCGCCCGTCCCCACCACAGAAACCAGAGCATCAATATTCCCTTGGGTTTGCTGCCATATTTCCGGTCCAGTATTTAAATAGTGCGCTCGATAATTACTGAGATTTTCGAACTGATCTGCCCACCAATAATCTTCATTTTCGACACCGATCCGTTTAGCCGTGTGGTAAAAATGTTCAGGGTTTGCAAAAGGACAAGGGTCGACCAATAACAGTTCAGCATTATAAAGCGAGATCATGCGCTCTTTCTCTTGTGCCTGCCCTTTTGGCATCACCACCAACATTTTGTAACCAAGGGATTTAGCGACCAGAGCAAGTCCTATTCCCGTATTACCAGCAGTACCTTCAACGATTGTCATTCCCGGCTTAAGCTTACCGGCTTCTATTGCATCCATAACCAACTGAAGTGCCGCTCTATCTTTAATCGAACCACCCGGGTTCTGGTGTTCGCACTTAATAAGAATCTCACAACCTGATATCTCTGAAAGACTGTTGATTCTAACAAGATCGGTATCGCCAATCAGTTCACTGAGATTGTTTGCAATATGGGCAGATGACATCGCGACTCCATTTATTTGTTGAGGATAAGTTTGTTCATCGATTGGGTTGTCGATGATCATAAGCGTAGCTCTGGGGTCTGCTTAGTCAAGAAGTGCCGGAATTGAAAAGACTCTCATTTTCCGAATAGCAATTATAATTTGGGGTGACCGATTAGATTGAGGGCAAAAAAATGTTTCTAAACGAGAAAAAACCGGTGACCTCGTTGATGTAACTGAAATGACCAAATTAACCAACTTATTTCAAGACAGTATCGAAGGTCGGTTTCAAGCAGGCGAAGAACAGCAAGACACTGAGATGTTTAAAAAGTCCGAACTGATGTTTATGTCAGGGGAAGAGTTACCTCGATGCTGGACAGATCCAAACTACCGCTCAGGGACTAAATAACCTTAGCGCTTCCAGAGCACCCGATGAGTCGCAATTTAAGCTCTGTTCTAAAACTGTTTCACGATCGCCTTGTAGGCTATCCCCCTGTTAAAACATCCAGACGCATCTTTACTAGACACAAAAAGCGAGCCACTTGGGCTCGCTTTTGATTGTCTTTTTCTTGCTTAGACTTCAGTTCAGATTACAGAAGTTCTACCGACTGTTGAGCAATCACGAATTCTTCGTTGGTTGGCAAGCTATTATAATCGCACCTATTAACACGGGTTTGGACAGAAATCATTTAGACTATTTACTTAAATCGGGAGTCACCGGATTAGTTCAGGTATCTAAAACTCCAAGGTCTCACCATCAGCAGGAATAAGGACTTTATCTGACAAACCGTTTTTATCAATTGCTTCTTTAAGAATTGGTCGAGTCACTGCACAGTGATTGAGTGCCTCCATATGGTTCGCAACCACCTTATTAGGGGAAAGGCGAATAAACTCCATGACCTCATCAATAGACATCAATAACGGTTGACCAACGTCCATACGAGCACGACCTGCCGCGACTACTGTGATATCAGGTTTCAACTCAGTCAACGCTCGTTTTACATCATCGGTTAGAACTGTATCACCGCTAATGTAAATAGAAGGCTCATTGGGGAGCTCCAAGAAAAATCCAACACCATTAGCCATTACCTTGTGAATCCATCCATGGCCGTGCAAAGCCGGAACCGCGGTGAGCTTTCCGTCTAGAAAGTCGATAGTTTGCCAGTCTTCAATTCCCCAATTTACCGTTAAGTCATATTTTTCTAGGTAAGCCTTATCTTTGGCTGGTGTCGCAACTGGGATATTACGACTTGTTAAAAACGTCTCACCTGCCGGATCTAGGTGATCTCCATGTTGTAATGCCTTGATACCAAGTGTTTGACTGTGAGTAATTAAGGTATGAGTAACCTTGTTTAGTAGCTCATCGGCATTACTTGGCATCTCAACGGTTGGATTTTTCGCGGCCTTAGCCTTAATGACTGAAAACGGAGGCATAGAGCCTTTTTTCCCCAACATAGGATCAATAAGGATAAATTTTTCGCCAGATTCAATAATAAATGTTGCGCTACGTAGGTGGTGGATCTTCATAATGCCTCTCTAAACTCACTAACAAGCCATGTTCTCTATGAGATTTAGTATGCTTCTTTCTAGTTTCTTGTGATACTGTCTTGAAAGTCAACATTCGCGCAAATCGAGACACTTGTGAACAAATTAACCGAGCTAATTAAAATTACGATGGTAGCCTTTGAAGGCATCAGTGCTTTTCATCTCTCTGTGCCTTGTCTGGTGTTTCAAGATATCTTTTTCGGTCAGCCGGTTCGGTTTGACTTGAGGATCTGTTGCGAAAACAGCTTGCAGTTTGAAACAAGCTCTGGATTTGGTGTGGTGATCGATAGAGATTTGAGCGCTATTAAAGAGGCGGATATTGTGATTGTTCCAAGCTGGCCAAATGACCTGCCAGAGCCAAGTGAGCGACTTATAGAGGCGCTAATAGAGCATCATGGGAAAGGTAAGCTACTAGTAGGACTCTGCCTCGGGTCTTATGTACTTGCATGTGCTGGCGTTCTCGATGGAAAACGTGCCACAAGCCATTGGGCGTTTTCCGAACAATTTCAGCAGCAATTTCCTAAGGTGGATTTTGACCCAAACCCTCTATTTGTTGAACATGAGACTATCATTACCTCTGCTGGAGTAGCTGCTTCACTCGATTGTTGTCTACATATAGTGCGCCGTTTGTGTGGTAGTGAGCTTGCGAATGATCTCGCACGTAAGATGGTGACTGCGCCATCTCGTACTGGTGGACAGCAGCAATACATACCAGCACCAGTCAACATAAAACCTCTTACAGAGACAAGTATTAGCCTTGTGATTGAGCTGGTGGAGCAGAGCCTTAATCAGTGTCACTCACTAGATGAAGTCGCTGAGCGCTGTGCGATGAGTAAACGTACCTTCACACGCCAGTTTAAATCCACCTATGGCTGTACATTTGGTGAATGGCTGCAAAACCGACGTTTGGTGCTTAGCCAACGTCTATTAGAAACCACGAAACTATCGATACCTCAAGTTGCAGAGCAAGCGGGTTTTGGCTCTGACAGTGTATTCAGAAAGCACTTTAAATCGGCTTTTCATGTATCGCCGATTCAGTGGCGCACTACATTCAAGCAATAGTCTTAATTTCATTGAGGGCGATGGGGCTAGATCGTCGCATCTATTACTTTTTGTATCTGAAACCTTGCAAGTTCAATTCTAGGCGTTTTTAGGGCATCACAAGCCAGCCCTAACATCACTAGTTTGAAGCTACAAAATGATTTGCCGAAATCAATAGAATGAGTTTTGACTATCTCGCTATAAGGCCACTTAGCGATGGTCTATCCAACATATGAGCACAAAAAAAGCGAGCACTAAGCTCGCTTTTAACCATCTGTTTTTAAAGTAAATTACAGTAGCTCTACCGACTGTTGAGCAATCACGAATTCTTCGTTGGTTGGATTGCTATTAGTATCGCATCTGCTAGTAAGAGTGTGGTCAAAATTATTTAGACCACAATTTTAAACGACGTTGCAAAGATGAGTCTTACTCAATATCAGCAATTAGAACAACTATCCAAGCAAAGTGTAGGAAGTAAGCGCTATGTGACTCCCAGCAAAAGGATAAATTGCGCAGTCTAACTCAATGTAATCACGGTTTTTCGTTTTGTGGTTTCACTGTGTTTCAACGCATCAAGCATCTGCTCGAATTTAAAAGTGACAGGAATACTAACTTCAACACTCCCATTTTCAATACGCTCAAGCAGCGCTTCACCATTTTGCATTAATGCATGCCAATCTTGTTTATCACCAAAATCATGTAACGCGCCAAGGGCTATTTCGTGGTAAGAAATAGTGCGAGTAAATGGCGGGTCAATGGGTTTAGCAATACGATCTTGAATGCAGACAATATGTCCATTCGCTCTTAACAGTGGTACTAAATGGGCGGCATTTTCGCCACTCACGGCATCAAAAATGGCGAAGTATTGCATGTCGATTTGAGATTGTTCTCGATAAACTTGGCGAATACCTAGCTTTTGGGCTCGCTCTTCGCTCAGACTCGCTGAGACAACATCAACGATATAACCCGCATCGAGAAGGAACTGGGATAATAAATTATTCACCGCGCCAAAACCAACGACAAGCACTTCTCTTTGCCGGGTTAATGGAATTTTTTCAAATGCTTGCCACGCAGTAAGCATCGGACAAGGCAGTGCAGCAGCAAGTTCAAACGATAGGCTCTCTGGCAGCGTCATCACCCGCTCAGCATTCAAAACGGTATATTCAGCATAGCTACCATGGCGATTTAGTGAGCCATGATACGCCACTCGACGCCCAATGAGACTGGTGTCAACTTTAGAGCCTACGTGTACGATGACGCCTGCACCATCAACACCAGGAACATGACCATTCGGCCAATTTAGAGGATTGGCTTTAATAAATTTCCAATCGACAGGGTTTATACCAATCGCTTTGTTTTGTACTAAGATTTCATTGTCATCTAAAGCTGGTATTTCAGCCTTACCTAAAATAACACTGTGTGTCTCTGTTTGATATTGCCAAATTTGATAGGGTTCCATCGCATTCTCGTTTGCTTAAAGAAAGGAGAAGGCACCAAGGAGTGGTTAGTCCTTGATGCCTAGTTTTGCTATGCCTGATAAGTAGGATAATCGATGTAGCCTTCGGCTCCGCCACCATACAAGGTGAGTCTTGCGTCAGCATCAAACTCGGCCAGTGGGTTATCATTGGCCAAACGGGCGACTAAATCTGGGTTCGTTACAAAAGGGGTACCAAAGGCAACGAAATCAGCATACTGCTTGTCGAGTAACTGTTGCGCTGATTGCTTGGTCAGCTTTCCAGCAACCATGATTGGGTTTGAGTATATTCGGCGAACTTGTTGGCGAAACTCTTCAGGTACCTCTACATAGCGTGATATGTTTTCTGAAAAATGCACATACGCAAGGTTCATCGGTTGTAGTTTTTCCAGCAATGCTAACGTTAGCGGAACAATTTCAACATCATCCCCAGCAAAACCCTCTCCGATATGAGGAGACAGACGAACCGCAACTCTTTCCCCACCAATTTCGTCAGTAAGTGCTTGTAAGGTATCAACCAGAAAGCGCATACGATTCTCTTGGCTGCCACCATATTGATCACTTCTTTGGTTGCTTTCTAAGCGTAAAAAGGTATCAAACAAGTAACCATGCGCAGCATGAATTTCCACGCCATCAAAACCAGCTTCAATGGCGTTTTTGCCCGCTTGTACAAAATCCGCAATCGTGCTCTTAATGTCTTGCAGCGTCATCTCCCGTGGCGTTTCAGTTTCAATCATCCCAAAGCCACCTTCAGCTAGTGGGCCAAATACTTGATCTGGGATTTTAATCGCTGATGGGGCTAACGGCTTAGTACCTGAAATATCAGAATGACTGCGTCGCCCCACATGCCAAAGTTGAGTAAATATTTTCCCGCCTTCTTGATGCACAGCTTGGGTGGTTTTTTTCCAGCCTTCGATGTGCTCTGGGGTATAAATGCCCGGAGTCATCGAATAACCTCGTGCAGCCGCTGAGATCGGGGTGCCCTCTGATACAATGAGTCCAGCACTGGCACGCTGACGGTAGTAGGTTGCCATCATCTCGTTTGGTACATCACCAGGTTGAGACGTGCGTGAACGAGTCATCGGCGCCATCGCGATACGGTTTCTAGTCTCAAGTCCGTGACCTTTAAATACCTTAAACATACTTACCCCCTTAAGCTTTATACGTTGGATAATCAATCAGACCTTTCTCACCACCACCAAACAAGGTGTTTGGATCATGCTCTGCCAATGGGTAGCCGTGAAGTAGACGTTCAGGAAGATCGGGATTCGCCACAAAAGGTCGACCAAAGCCGATCATATCAGCCAGTCCGTCATCAATAGCTTGCTTTGCTTTTTCCGCATTATAACGACCTGCGTAGATCAGCACGCCTTGAAAAGCATTGCGCATTGCACGTTTGAATGAGACGGGTGTATCTGGTGCATCATCCCAATCGACTTCAGCAATATGTAGGTACACGATATGATGTTTATTGAGTAACGCTGCGGCAGCGGTATAAGTCTCAATAGGGTTAGCATCAACAGTACCATTTAAGGTTGTTAAAGGTGCCAAGCGCACACCAACGCGGTTAGCGCCAATTGCGTCCACCATTGCTGCAACGACTTCATCAAGAAAACGAAGACGATTTTCCAGGCTACCGCCGTATTCATCACTGCGGTTGTTAGCTTCGGAGTCAATGAATTGGTTGATCAAATAACCATTCGCCGCATGCAGTTCAATGCCATCAAAACCTGCTTCAATCGCATTCAATGCCGCTTGACGATAATCTGCAATGACTTGTTGAATATCTGCTTTTGTCATTGCTCTAGGCTGCACGACATCAACAAAACCTGGTTCATCACTGCCATTATCAACGAATACTTTTACGTTTTCCGCTTTTAACGCTGATGAAGAAATCGGTTGCTCACCACCGATGTTATCTGTGTGAGTGACTCTGCCCACATGCCAGAGCTGAGCGAAAATTGCGCCATTTTCTGCATGCACTGCTTGAGTTACTTTACGCCAGCCTGCGATCTGCTCAGGTGTGTAAATACCTGGGGTCCATGCATAGCCTTTTGCCGTCGCTGAAATTTGCGTACCTTCAGACACAATCAATCCTGCACTGGCACGCTGAGCGTAATAGGTTGCCATCATGTCATTTGCGACATCACCAGGCTGACTGGCTCTTGAACGCGTCATCGGTGGCATGACAATGCGGTTTTTGAGTGTGAGTCCACCCAATGTGAATGGTTTAAATAGTGATAGTGACATAGTTGAGCCCTCTTCATTTGATAAGGGCATACTAGCAAATGAGTCACCAATCATTTATAGCAATAAAGGCAAATAATATTTGTATAAATTGCAACAATCAGCTTGTTTAAGCGGGTTACAGGGTTAGCTTTGGCTTAATAAAATCAATAAAAGCGGAGATCCGCTTGGCCACAGAAGAAGTCTTATAATACACAGCGTTGACTTGTTCTCTTCGTGGATGACTGATTTTTTCGCTCTCCAACAGCGAGATTAAACGTCCTTCGGCAATATCTTTATTCACCATAAACCCTGATAGACATGCAATGCCATTTCCTGCCAACACAATTTGTCGAATGGTTTCGCCATTACTTGATGACATCAAAGCGTCTAGTTGGGTAAAACCTTTTAAAGGCCAGTCATTCAAAATTTTGGGGGCGACAAATCCAATGAGATTATGCTGAGCAAGATCGCTGCTTTTAGTGGGGAGCCCGCGTTTTGAGATATATTCTGGTGAAGCCACAATATACAAGGGGCTTCGACCCAGCGACCGAGCATGTAGCGTAGAATCGCTCAACGTACCAATCCGAATTGCTAAATCGGTTTTCTTTTCTAGTAAATCCACAATGCCTTCATTGGAGGTTATTTCTAGCTCAATATCGGGATAGGCTTGATTAAATGACTGCACCAATGGCACCAGTTGATGAAACACAAACGGACTAGCCGCGTCGACACGTAAACGGCCTTTGGGCAATTCCCCACGGGAAATAATATCTTCTTCCGCCTGCTGTAATTGCATTAATCCCACCCGCACAGAGTCAATGAACTGGCGTCCTTCATCGGTTAATTCAATACGTCTAGTGGTTCGGTTTAGAATAGTGACCCCAAGTTGACTCTCCACTTTACTGACCGCTCTGGATACTCGCGCGACTTGGATATCTAGGCTCTCTGCTGCCGCTGAAAAACCTCCTGTATCGACTACAGCTAGTAAAATGGCTAAATCATCAGATTTTGTTCGCATGCTATTTCCCTCAACTTTATCCAATCGCCCATCAGCTTTATTGCATTTATAACAAATATCATTTGTAAAAACCTCTGTTTTTCACAAAACATCTTTAATGCAAAATGCCCCCCATCAATTAACAACGCGACGGCATAGCGACCAATACATCGGCTATTGCTGGTCATTTTCAAACAACAGAGAGTAAATATTATGCCTTTAGCACTTCTTGCATTGACGCTCAGCGCCTTTGCTATAGGAACAACGGAGTTTGTGATCGTGGGGCTACTCCCGACCATGGCTTCCGACCTAAATATATCACTGCCTTCAGCAGGCTTGCTGGTTAGCCTTTATGCACTTGGTGTTGCCATTGGCGCCCCGGTTTTAACGGCTTTAACAGGAAAGTGGAATCGTAAACACGTATTGATTACCGTCATGTCACTGTTTGTTGTCGGTAACTTAGTTGCATGGCAAGCACCTGGATATAACACCCTGATTATCGCTCGTATTTTGACAGGTTTAGCCCATGGTGTATTTTTCTCCATTGGTTCAACCATTGCTACCGGTCTGGTACCAAAAGAAAAAGCCGCCAGCGCCATTGCGATTATGTTCACTGGTTTAACCGTGGCGTTAGTCACAGGCGTGCCGCTTGGGACATACATAGGTCAAACCTTTGGCTGGCAATCAACCTTCTTAGTTGTTGCGCTATTAGGTTTAATCGCATTAATTGGTAGTGCTTTCTTAGTACCAAATAACTTAAAACAACCTGCTGCAGCTAAGCTTTCATCGCAGCTTAAGGTATTAACTCAACCTAGATTATTACTGGTTTATGCGATTACTGCACTGGGTTATGGCGGCACTTTTACAGCATTCACTTTCCTTGCTCCTATTTTGCAGCAAGAAACTGGCTTTAGTGCGAATGCAATTAGTTTAATTATGTTGGTTTATGGAGTCTCAGTTGCGATTGGTAATATTTGGGGCGGAAAAATGGCCGATAAAATGGGCCCAATAAAAGCCCTTAGCATTATTTTTACTGGTCTTGCAGCTGTGCTTATCGTGTTCAATTTTACCGCCGTTAATCCTATTGCCGCGGTAGCCACGATTTTAGTTTGGGGGGCATTTGCATTCGGTAATGTTCCAGGTTTACAAGTATATGTAGTGAAACTTGCTGAAAAATATACACCAGATGCAGTGGATGTTGCTTCCGGTTTAAACATTGCCGCCTTTAACGTTGGTATTGCACTTGGTTCATGGGGCGGAGGGATGGTTGTCGCTGAAGCAGGCTTAATGCATACACCTTGGGTAGGTGCAGTAGTTGTACTGATAGCGCTTGCTTTGACCCGCTTTAGTGGCCGTCTTGATAAGCGTGCAGAAAGTTAATGGTAAAAATGTATTAATGAAATAAACACGACTTTTACCCTTAGAGCTGGTCAATGCAGCAGCATTGGCCAGCTTTTCGCAACTTATATTGATTGGTATTAGACAAGATTGAAACTGATAAGAGGCACTCAATGAAAACCGTTTTTATTACTGGAGCTAATCGTGGCTTAGGATTAGAGCTTGCAAAGCAATATGCACAGCGACATTACAAGGTCATCGCTTGCTGTCGCGATATTGATTCAGCGCATGAGTTAACCCTGTTAGCACAACAGTATTCAACCATTCGCCCTTATGCTCTAGATGTTAGTCATGAAACAGATATTCTCGCTTTAACTGAGGTGTTTAAAGAGCAACCTATTGATGTACTTATTCATAACGCAGGAGTGAGCGGAGATGAATGTGAAAGCCTAGGCAACATGGGGCAAAAAGAGTGGATAAATGTATTAAAGGTCAACACCATTGCGCCCATGTTAATCACGCAAGCTTTACTTAATAATATTCTTGCTGGCGAAGATAGAACCATCATCGGGATGACCTCGATACTCGCTAGCATCGATGACAACCGCTCTGGTGGTCGATACAGTTATCGCGCATCAAAAGCCGCTCTCAACCAAATAATTAAATCTCTGGCCTGTGAACTGTCCGATGAGGGCGTGAAGACTATGGCAATTCATCCTGGTTGGGTACAAACCGATATGGGCGGAAAGGAAGGCAAGGTAACAGTAAAAGAGAGTGTTACAGGCATGCTTAATGTTATCGACAATTTAAAACTTAAGCATTCAGGTTCATTTTTTGTCTACGATGGCACTCAATTGCCATGGTAAGCCTAGTAGTTACGTCTCATACAAACTCTAAGGGTAGGATATGCTTTTAACCTTTATAGTTTTAATCCTTTCTATTGTCGCTTTGCTCGGGTGGTATTTACACAAAGTCTCCCGTGACATTTCCCAAATTGACTGGGATTGGGATGACGATGAGATCCTATAAATTGATATTGCCTGCATCTATGGCTGGTCACATTACATATCCTAAGGAACGACTGCGATCTTACTCTGGAATGAGTAAATACTTTAACGTGATGTATGGAATCCACTCCCTCCTTAGCAATCTAGACTTAGGAGTGTGAGAAAAAACCGAGGGTTCCAATATGTTGACTAAAAATGTTATCGCTATCGACTTAGCAAAAAATGTTCTTCAAGCCTGCCATATCAGCATTCATGGTGAGCTAATGTCCAATAAACCTCTGAGTCGCCAGAAGATGAAAGAGTTCTTGGCAAAGGCTAAGCCTTCGATTGTCGCCATGGAAGGTTGTTGCGGTTGCCATTACTAGGGGCAATTAGCAGAAAAACTTGGGCATGAAGTCCGAATCATTAACCCTAAGAAGGTGAAAGGATACCTAGAAGGTCATAAAACGGATCATAATGATGCTCTCGCCATCGCTAACGCCGCTATACAAATTGGTATCAAGTACAGTCGTCCAAAGTCATTGGAACAACAAGCTATGCATTCTTTAGAAACTAGCCGTAGATTCTTATCTCGTAGTGTTGTTTCCCTAGCTCTTCACATTAGAGGGACAATTTTGGGCTACGGGATAGCAAACCCTAGAGGTGAAAAAGGCTTAAAAGCGTCGGTTCAAACCGTGCTTGATGGCGATACACCAATACCCTCCAATGTCGTATCCGTTCTGTCGATGCTTTGGGAGCAATATAAAGAACTTAAAGCAAAACTCATCGCATTCGAAAAAGAGAAAAATGCTTTAACCCGTCAGATAGAGCCGTGCCAACGATTAATGGGCATTGAAGGGGTTGGTGAAAAAACTGCTGCGATGCTCTATACAACTCTTGGTGATGGAAAGCAGTTCAAGAATGGAAGACAAGCTTCAGCATTTGTTGGTCTTACACCTAAACAGCACAGTTCAGGAGGCAAAGTTTTTATGATTGGGATCGATAAATGCGGTGGTGTGAAGGAGCTACGCTCGCTTCTTTATCTTGGCGCAATGTCATACGTTGGGCGACTACCCGAAAAACCGAAGACTCAGAAGGACGCTTGGTTGAGGAGCATCATAGATCGTATCGGCATCAAGAAGGCCTGCATTGCACTGGCTAACAAAGTGGTACGTACTGCGTGGGCAATGCTTCGGTATGAGACTGAATATAAACCAGTATTACTCACTCATTAATCACTACCAAATTTTTAAATTTTACAAAATGATGATGCATAAAAGGTAAGACCAACCTACTGAGAACCTGGCCATTCTGTCATGCTGTAAAAAGCTGCTAGCGCGATAAGGACAGTAGGTGCGCAAAACATCAAAGGCTAGAGGGTAGCTCCTTCAATAAGAAGCCGAATATACGACCGCATCTTAACTTTTATTGCCAAAATCACTTTGTAAATACGTGGATTCCATATATGAAATGGGGCAAGCAATGATCGCGCTTAGAAAAGTCTGGGCATAAACAAGCCAACACTAACCTCACTAGTTTGGAGCTAAAAAGTGAATTGCAGCAGTCAATGTAGGGAGCGATGAGTGCTCGGCATTCGCGTGCTTTGCGATGGTCTATCCAACATATGAGCACAAAAAAAGCGAGCACTAAGCTCGCTTTTAACCATCTGTTTTTAAAGTAAATTACAGTAGTTCTACCGACTGTTGAGCAATCACGAATTCTTCATTGGTTGGGATAACCATTGCTAATGCGTTTAGCATTTCAGACTTACCGATGATGCCTTCAGCACCAAAGCGAGCAGATTCGTTACCTGCTACATCTTCAACGAAACCTAGAATCTTAAGGTTGTTTAGGATTTCACGACGAATTGGTAGAGAGTTCTCACCGATACCACCAGTGAAGATGATGCCGTCTAAAGAATCTAGCGTTGCAAGGTAAGAAGCAATGTATTTTGATACGCGGTAAGTAAACACCTCAAACGCAAGCTTAGCGCCTTCATGGCCCTCTTCCATTGCTTCTAAGATGCCACGAGCATCGCTCGTAAGACCAGACACGCCAAGGAAGCCAGACTCCTTGTTTAGAGAGTTAAATACTTGCTCTTGTGACCAGCCTTTCTTAAGTAGGTATTCGATGATGCCAGGGTCTAGGTCACCACAACGTGTGCCCATCATTAGGCCTGAAAGTGGTGTGAAGCCCATAGAAGTATCAACACTGTTACCATCTTTAATAGCACATACAGATGCGCCGTTACCTAGGTGAACAGAGATGAAGCTCGATTTTTCGATTGGCTTGTTAACCATCTTCGCAGCTTCACGGCTAACGAAGTAGTGGCTAGTGCCGTGGAAACCGTAGCGACGTACGCCGAAGTCTGTGTATAGCTCTTTTGCGATTGCACCAGTGAATGCACGTTGAGGCATTGTTTGGTGGAAAGCAGTATCAAATACAGCGAACTGAGGTAGAGAAGGGAAAGCTTCAATTGCAGCACGGATACCGATAGCACCTGCTGGGTTATGAAGTGGAGCTAGGTCAGATAGGCTTTCAATTTCGTTCGTTACTTCTTCAGTAATGCGAACCGTTTGAGTGAACTTCTCACCGCCGTGTACGATACGGTGACCGATAGCCACGATATCAGCCGTGAAGCCTAGGTCTTCCATCAGGCCAACCAATTTGCCAATGGCAATTTTGTGGTGGTTATCTTCACCTTGAATGGCAATTTCAGTTTTCTCGCCTTGGAATTTCCAGCTCATACGAGCATCTTCAAGACCAAAACACTCCCCTAGGCCACTTAATACTGCTTCACCAGAAACAGAATCGATTACAGCAAATTTTAGGGATGAACTACCCGAGTTAATAACCAGAACAAACGAATTAGACATTGGATATGGATCCTGTTTCAGTACGAATTGGATGAAGTGTTTACTTCAATTTTAGTTAAGTCCATTATTCAATAATTTTTGAATCTTTCAACTTTTGTTTTGAAAAAATCACTAAATGAACACAATTAAGTTGATCTTGGTCATTAAATTATTTATTTCGAGAGCGGAATTAAAAAATAGTTGAATAAGAAAATTAATGAACAGGTGACGCAAACGAGTGCTCACGTTATTTTTAACTTGATTCAGTTAATTAAAGCGACTTGAACAAATGCAGGTGATCCGCTTGAAAAACAACCACCCTTCCCTGTCGTCTGCTTATCATTACCGATAACTTTTTGCTCGATTTCTCAATTGCTCAGTGTTTGCATCAAAAAGCTCACTGAAGTTGAGAATAGTGATCTGATCTTATTTTGATTGCCTTCGAGCACAACTCTACGAATAGATGCACTGTAACGACGCTTAGATAGCCTTCACTCTTTGTTTCAGCATCTTGTAGCACGTTCTTTTGGTATAGGCTTAGAACGCGATACAACTAAGTTTTGGCACTAACATTCGTTCTAGGCGCGATGCTTAGTTTCATGGACGAAGCATAGTTACAGGAACGAAGCTTGATTAAAGTAAGTTAGCTACGAATATCGAGCCAACCAAAGCTTAAGTTCAAATAACAGGCACAAAAAAGCCGAGCATTACGCTCGGCTTTTAAATTCAGTGTCTAGACCTAAAGCGTCTAAGCGACAGGTTGATTAACCTTCGTTGCGCTCTGGACGACGACCACGGTTACCACCGCCATTGCCGTTACCATGGCCACGTTCGCCACGGAAGTTACCACGGTGATCGCCACCACGGTTACGGTCGAAACGACGTTCGCCATCACGTCCGCCAGCAGAGTTACCATCGCGAGCACCATCACGGTTGCCACGGTATCCACCACGACCGCCTTCACGGTTACCACCTTCGCGGTTGCCGCCTTCACGGTTACCACGGTAGCCGCCACCATCACGACCGCCACGGTTGCCACCACGGTTGCCATCACGACCGCCGCCGCCACGACGAGGCTCACGGAAGTCATTGAAATCAACAACTACAGCGCCAGCTTCTTTTTGACGAATGCGAAGTTTGCTTAGCTTACCAGCAGTTTCAGAGTTCATTGCTTTTGGCAGTTGAACGTAAGTAGAACCTTGGTCTAGCTTGATAGCACCGATAGAACCTTTAGTTAGGCCAAGTTCGTTTGCTAGTGCGCCAACGATGTCTTTAACCTGAACGCCTTGCTCACGGCCAACTTGTAGTTGGTAAGTATCCCAATCTTGAGTATTGAAGTTGCGACCACCACCGTCACGGCCGTTGTCACGATCTTCACGACGCTCTTTGCGACGGTTCTTATCACGCTCAATAGCAGCGATCATTGGGTCTTCGCCAACGTAGAATAGTGGGCTCTTACCTTGCTGACGCTTAAGAAGCATTGCAGCTAGAGTAGCAGCATCAACTTCTAGAGACTCTTGAAGAGTAGAGATAAGACCTGCAAAGTTTTCTAGTGCTTTGCTTTCTTTCTCAGTTTCAAGTTCAGCGCCAAGCTTAGCAACACGTGCAGCAGCAACTTGGTCACGTAGAGGAAGTTGAATTTCTTCCATTTGAGACTTAGTTACGCGCTCGATTGTGCGAAGCATGCGAATTTGGTTAGTGCGAACTAGTAGGATCGCTTTACCTTTACGTCCAGCACGGCCAGTACGACCAATACGGTGGATGTAAGATTCAACATCGAATGGGATGTCGTAGTTGAATACGTGAGTGATACGTGGAACATCAAGACCACGAGCTACAACGTCAGTTGCAACTAGGATGTCGATAACACCTTGTTTGATGTGATCAACAGTACGCTCACGTAGAGACTGAGGAATATCACCGTGCAGTGCAGCAGCTTTGAAGCCACGTGCAGATAGCCAATCAGCTAGACGCTCAGTGTCTTGACGAGTACGTACGAATACGATTGACGCGTCAGTTTCTTCGGTTTCTAGAAGACGAGACATTGCTTCGTCTTTTTCTACGCCTTTAACAACCCAGAAGTTCTGCGCTACTTTATCAACTGTGTGGTTAGTACCAGCAACGTCAACTTTAGCCGGGTTACGTAGGTAACGGTCAACAATAGTCTTAACCATTGGAGGCATAGTTGCAGAGAAAAGTACACGTTGTGCAGATTCTGGAGCTTGCTCTAGGATCCAAGTAACGTCATCTACGAAGCCCATTTTCAGCATTTCATCTGCTTCATCAAGAACAAATGTGTGTGCTTCATCTAGGTGTAGACGGTCACGAGTTAGTAAGTCTTTAACACGACCTGGAGTACCAACAACAATGTGAGCACCGCGGCTTAGAGCACGCATTTGGTCAACAATTGAAGCACCACCGTAGATTTCAATAACTTTAAGACCTTTGATATCACGGCCAAGGTTTTTGATTTCCGCAGCAACTTGAATCGCTAGCTCACGAGTAGGAGCCATGATGATTGCTTGTGGTTTGTGTTGGTTCAGGTTGATTTTGTTAAGTAAAGGCAGAGAGAATGCTGCTGTTTTACCAGTACCAGTCTGTGCTTTACCTAGTGCGTCACGGCCTTCAAGAAGAAGAGGAATAGCTGCTGCTTGGATTGGAGTCGGAGAAACGAAACCCATGCTATCAAGAGCTGAAAGAATGTTATCGTTTAGGGCTAATTCATTAAATTGAATTACAGATTCGGACATTGGGATCCCACTATATATAAGTAAACAAAAGGTCCCGGGAGCTCTATCAATTCCAATACTGATCCAATCAGATACTGATTCCATTCAGAGTTACGAAGCAGTAATAAAACACTTCAAGCCATTAGGGACGTCTAAGGGAGGCGGATTATTCCCTAAATGCATAAAAAAATCCAGAAAAAATTGAAATACATCACATATTTTTCGCTTTTACATCAATACTGGTTATCATATCGTCAAAACTTGATGAATATCTCGTCACAGCACCCATCTCCTAGCAAATTGACCTAGTTAAATAAGAGGGCAATTAATTAACGCTCACTTCGCCTTTAAGTAGTAATCAAGCCTCGCAATGATTATAGTGTGCTCAATTGTCCTCGATAGATAAAAGTCAAAATGTTTCAAGATAATCCTCTACTCGCTCAGCTCAAGCAGCAAATCCAAGAAACCCTCCCTAAAAAGGAAGGTACCATCAAAGCCACTGAAAAAGGTTTTGGTTTTCTCGAAGTTGATAGCAAAACAAGCTTCTTTATCCCGCCTCCGTACATGAAGAAATGTGTGCACGGTGACAAGGTGATTGCCATCATTCGCACAGAGAAAGAGCGCGAAGTAGCAGAGCCTGAGGAATTGGTTGAACAAGGTCTTACTCGCTTTATTGCACGAGTTAAGCTTTTCAAAGGCCGATTGAACGTTGTTCCTGATCACCCGCAGCTCAAAAAACTGCAACTTAAAGCGAAAGCAATGAAGGGTCTAAACCCTGAAACGCTTAAAGAAGGTGACTGGGTTGTTGCTCATATCGTTCAACACCCATTAAAAGGTGACAATGGTTTCTTGGCTCAGATCTCTGAGAAAATCACAGACGCTGACGACAAGATTGCACCTTGGTGGGTAACGCTGGCACAAAACGATCTACCAAACAGCGAGCCTGAAGGCATCGACAACTGGCTAATCAACGATGACGCCGATCTTGAACGTGTAGACATGACGCACGTCCCTTTTGTGACTATCGATGGCGAAAGCACAAAAGATATGGATGACGCGCTTTACGCGAAGAAGAAAGAGAACGGTGATTTTGAACTGACTATCGCAATTGCTGATCCAACGGCTTACATCTCTCCAGATGATGCGATGGATAAAGTGGCACGCGAGCGCGGTTTCACTATCTACCTTCCTGGTCGCAACATCCCAATGTTGCCTCGTGATCTTGCTGACAACCTATGTTCACTGATCGAGAACGAAGTTCGTCCTGCACTTTGCTGCACAGTAACGGTATCTAAAGATGGCGTTATCGGTGATGACATTAACTTCTTCGCTGCAAACATCAAATCTCATGCTCGTCTTGCTTACGACAACGTATCAGACTGGCTAGAAACAGGTGCATCAGAGAAATGGCAACCATCAGAAGAGATTGCTGCAATTGTTTCTGATCTTCACCAATTTGCTCAAGCACGTTCAGCATGGCGCTCAGCAAACGCTGTTGTGTTCCCAGATCGCCCTGACTACCGCTTTGAACTGAGCGAAGATAACGATGTTGTCGCTATCCACGCTGACATGCGTCGTAGCGCAAACAAGCTGGTTGAAGAATCAATGATCAGCGCGAACATCTGTGCGGGCCGAGTACTAAAAGAGAGCTTCAACCAAGGTGTGTTTAACTGCCATTCTGGTTTCAAGGCTGAGAAAATCTCCGACGTTCTTGAACTGGTAAACCCGCAAGCGGAAACGCCGTTCACTGAAGAGCAAATCATTTCTCTAGAAGGTTTTGCTACTCTACGTCGTTGGTTAGGTTCTTTAGATAACAGCTACTACGACAACCGTATTCGTAAATTCCAAGCGTATAGCGAGATCAGCAATGAGCCTGCACCGCACTACGCGATGGGATTAGATATTTACGCAACTTGGACTTCTCCAATTCGTAAATATGGCGACATGATTAACCACCGTATGCTTAAAGCACACATCTTAGGTAAAGCGCCAATTCAAACACCAGATGAAACTATCGGTGATGAACTTGCCCTGCACCGCCGTCACCACGGCATGGCTGAGCGTAATGTTGGCGATTGGTTGTATGCTCGCACTCTAGCCAATGCTCCAGCAGAAGAAACTCGTTTCCAAGCTGAGATTTTCGATATTAACCGTGCAGGTATGCGTGTACGTTTACTTGAAAATGGTGCTGCTGCATTTATCCCTGGATCTCTCATTCTTAATAATAAAGAAAGAATAGAGTGCAACGGTGATATGGGTACTGTATCTATCGATAAAGAAATGGTATACAAACTGGGAGACGTTTTAGAAGTAGTTCTCTCTGAAGTTAATCAGGAAAACCGTAACTTAGTAGCAAAACCTACTCAAGTATTTGCGGACTTGCCTAGCGAGCCTGAAACGACAAACGAAACCGAAGCTTAAAGGCGTTAACAGCTACAGCTTTCAAGGTTTCGGCTTTCAAGGTCAAAGCTATCAAGGTCAAAAGCTTCAAAGGTTCACTTCTAAAGGCGCTAATTATTAGCGCCTTTTTTGTAAATGTCTCATGCTTAAACAATACTTAAAAAAAACAATCAATAAGCAATCAATTTACAACGTCAAAGAAGCTCACTATGTCATCAATCACAGTTACTCAGTTCAGAAACTTCATTCCCAGGAGACGAGAACGTTATCCTGCCTCTAAAAACGGTATCTTTATAGTGTCGAAAGGCAGCATTTCTTTTGTGTTGCCCAATGGTACTCAAGCCTCGTTGCAAGCGGGAGATTTCACCCTTTACAATTCTGGTCAGATTAAAGACATCACGGTTAACACTGAAAATGGCGAATTCAGCGCAACCTGCTTAGATTTTGATTTGGCTATCTTTCAAAAGTTCATTAATCAGTTCAGCGATTTAGAGTCCGCTCGAATCCCAGACAAGTACATTAAGTTCAATCAAACGGATACTGAGCTCTGTCAGTTGAAAGATCTCATCATGTCACTGGCCAACTCTTCTTCTCAGAATGACTACGCACTCACTCAATTAGGCTTAAGTTTGCTGTCTTTGATGGTGGAACAGTACCCAGCTCTATTGGCTATTATTGCTCGAGCTTCAAGGTTAACCGTGACCCAAAGAGTCATTCATTACATCGAGCAAAACATTGAAAACAATATCTCTTTGGATACGCTCGCCAGTTACATGGGAATGTCACCGGCTACGCTTAAACGTCGCTTATCGGCTGAAGATCTGTCGTTCTCAAACTTATTAAAGATAAAACGTATTGCTCATGCAGCCACTCAGCTAAGAACATCGGATAAGTCGATCACTCAAATCGCGTATGAGTCAGGCTTTAAAAGTGCCGCTCACTTCAGCACGGCCTTTAAAACGTATCACGGAAAAACACCAAAAGACTTCCGATCGCTAGTGGCACAAGCACAACTGCAGAGCGTAAAGCCGCAAGTTTAAAGAAACAAAGCGATAGATTGATGTGGACGTCTTAGTTGGGAACTGGTGTAAACCAAGTGGCTTCAATATTAAGCCACTTGGGTGTGGGATGAGATGATTTGGCTTTGGGATTCCGTGGTTGAGTTTTGATACTCATTGATTCAGCTTTGCGAGCAGGCCACCAGCAAACGTGAAAACAGAGTGACTATGACCAGAAGTACGATTTAGGGTCTTTTTCTATTTCCGCCAAAATAGCATCAAGATCCTTCGATTTAGGAAGGTACGGATACGGCCCCCAATTCACAGAGTCGGTTTCGACATCCCCTTCAAGCGGCACCATCACTAACCAACAAGACAGCGACTCATCAAAAGTCACGCAGACGATCTCGTTTGTATAATCACTGTGAGATGAGTCGAGTAGATAATGCGCCTGAGAAAACAGCACACCACCCTCACACTCTTCATATAGGGATTTGCCTAGCTCGACAGGTAAACTTCGATTTCGAGATGTACAGAGCCTCTCGGCCCCAATTAAAAGACGATTCAGCTCGATATGAATGACGGACATAACACCCCTTGTAACTTCATAGAAACTTCATAGAAACTTCTAAGTAGTGAATTCCTCTACTTAGCTTAGGACTCAACAAACATTTTAGCGAACAAGCGTAATCAAAATACCTGCCCTGCTCCCAGAAACGAATCTTGCTTTCGGAAACCCAGAAAGCAACGACTCATCAAGCGAACAGCTATACATCGAGAGTATGGAATTTCACAAAAGTGTCATATAACCGACCTATCATATGCGACAAATGTTATTAACTAGGAGTTGTTTATGTTACGAGTCGCGCTTGCCTCTCTTTTATCCTTAGCCCTGTCTTCTCATGCTGCTTTAGCACAAGAAACCACTATTTCGGGCTCCACTTCAGTATCACGAGTGATGGATGTATTAGCTGAGGAGTACAACAAGACTCACCCTGATAACTATATTGCGGTTCAGGGCATTGGTTCTACAGCAGGTATTACCATGGTTAATAAAGGTGTCTCTGACATCGGTATGAGCTCGCGTTATTTAACCGACCGCGAACAAGACGAGAAGTTGAAGGTATTTCCAATTGCCTTTGACGGCCTAGCTGTAGTAACTAACCGCTCAAACGCTGTAAGCAACGTTACACGTGAGCAGCTGTTCGATATCTACAAAGGCAAAATCACGAACTGGAAAGCTGTGGGTGGCGCAGATCAGCCTATCGCAGTTGTCACTCGCGAAGCGTCTTCTGGCTCACGCTATAGCTTCGAAAGCTTGCTTGGTTTAACGAAGATCATTAATGACCGTCTAGTGTCTGACATCAACCCAAATAACTTGGTTGTAAACAGCAACAGCATGGTTAAAACGATTGTTAACCATAACCCACACGCGATTGGTTTTATCTCTGTTGGTTCAATCGACCGTTCGATTAAAGCAATTACATTTGAAGGCGTAGAGCCAACATCTAAGAACATTGCTAACCACAGCTATGAATTGGCTCGCCCATTCTTGTTGCTGCACAAGACAGACTCAGTTTCTGACGAGAGCAAAGACTTCATCAAGTTCGTGAAGTCAAAGCAAGGGCAAGACCTTATCGAAGAGTACGGCTACACTCGCATTAAATAAGTGAGTGAGTTTTATCTTATGAAAAAAAAGAGAGAGCATTAAGCTCTCTCTTTTTTTGGAATCTATATGGTTCGTTTAGAAGTGAAGTTGAATCACTGAAACGATCACAGCGCCAGGACGACGAATACCTTCGATTTCGACGCGAATTTCGCGTTCAATCTCTAGGCCTTTCTTAATTGGCGTTACTTTTGTTAGCGTACTTTTAGCACGAACATTACTGCCCGATTTAACAGGGTATGGGAAACGTACTTGGTTAAGACCAATGTTTACGACCATCTTCGCTGTTGGGAATTGAGACTTGTCAGGGTCAACACTGTCAGTCAATCGAGGAAGCAGAGATAAAGTTAAAAAACCATGTGCGATGGTTGTTTTGAACGGAGAGGCTGTTTCCGCTTTTTCAGGCTCAGTGTGAATCCACTGCATATCTTCAGTAACAAGGCCGAACTGGTTAATACGGTCTTGACTTACATTGATCCAGTCGCCAGTATGGATGACTTCACCGATCTGTTGATTAAGCTCATCAAACACAAGTTGTGCTTCTGGCTTAAGTACGATCGGCTGTTCCACCGGCATCTCTGGTGCATCTTCATTGACAGCAGGTTTGTGGTGATCACGAACCCACGCAAAGAAATGGCTATTTTGCGTACGATTAAGAAAGTCGCCCCAGTAATCTCTAAGAGCTGGAGACATCCATTGCATAAACTCTGAGTGTTGCGAAGACATGCTATCGCCTCGGTGTTTAAATAAATCAATGACTTTCATAAGAACCTCAATGCACAAAAAATTTCAATATAACTTCGTAATTTTGAAACACTTCACACTATTGTGCAAATGTTTTCGAGCATACAACCGTTAGCTGAACCTTGTTAAAATCATATTAAACATATACTTACCAATAAAACATCATTTTATTACAAAACCCAAATTAGAGTGTTAGCTCTATCACATGACAAACATTTGTTTATATAAAAGGCGTTTTTATTCATAAGTGGAATAAAAAAAGGCTTAGCGCAATGCTAAACCTTAGTTTTTACAAGGAATTAGTTTTCCGAGGGTTGGTCTTGTAAGAGACGAATCTTACAAGACACTCAATCCCCTATTCGTCATCAAGCGGAACCAGCTTGGTATTACCACCGTGTGCTTTCTCACGCTTACGTTGCACGAATGCGTAGAAGCCAGGGATTAGGAACGTACCCGCCAGTAACACACATAACAGGCCGCCGATCAGTGAAATACCCAAAGAGTTCTGACTCACGTGACCTGCGCCCGCAGCAAAGATAAGCGGGAAGATACCTAAGATGAACGACCAAGACGTCATGTTCACAGCACGGAAACGTAAAGTACCGCCCTTCACCGCCGCATCTTCAATCGGTGCGTCTTTCTCTTCACGCTCTACCTTTGCGAATTCCACAATCAAGATTGCGTTCTTCGCGGCCAAGGCTATCAAGAGAACCAAACCTATTTGTGCATAAAGGTTCAGCGGAGTGCCCGTTAGATTCAATGCCAAGAAGGAGCCTAAGGTTGCGACAGGTACCACGAGGATAATCGCAATCGGAATTGTCCAACTCTCGTATTGAGCCACCATAAACAGGTAGATGAAGATCAGAGCCAGTGCGAAAGCAAAGATCGCTTGGTTACCTGCTAGTACTTCTTGGTAAGCCATGCCTGTCCATTCGTACTGATACCCCTGAGGCAATACTTCTGCAGCTACGCGTTCCATTGCCGCAATCGCATCACCACTTGAGTAACCTTCTGCAGGTTGACCTTGAATCACGGCACTGCGGTACATGTTGTAACGCCATGCTACATCTGGTTCGAAGATCTGATCGTAAGTCACCAATGTGCTTAACGGGATCATCTCGCCATTAGACGAACGAACGTGGAATCGTTGTAGGTCGTCCATGCTGCTACGGTGTTCACTGTCAGCTTGCATGGTTACGCGGAAGTTCTTACCAAACATGGTGAAGTCGTTCACGTACAACGAACCAAGGTTACCTTGTAGTGTTTGGAAAATTTCCGACAACGGAATACCTAATTGCTGCGCTTTCTCACGGTCAATGTCGACATAGTAGTGCGGTACATTGGCACGGAAGGTACTGAATGTATGTGAAATCTCGGGCTGTTTAGCGGCCTCTGCAATCACGTCATTCATAACCATCGCTAGATCAGTTCGGCTTCGGCCTAGCGTATCTTCAAGAACGAATTCAAAACCAGACGCTGCACCCATACCCGGTACTGCTGGAGGCCCCATCGCAAACACGACAGCTTGAGGAAGTTCAGTCGCAGCACGACCATTAATACGCTGTGAGATAGCCTGAGCAGAGTGTTGACCATCCAGTGCATTACGCATGTCCCAATCGTGAAGCTTGATGAACATTGACGCACCATTCGACGCAGAAGCGCCCGTCATAAATGCGTAGCCGTTAACCAGTGTTACGCCATCAACACCCGGCTCTTGTTCAACCATTTCAAGCAGCTGCTTAGTCACTTCTTCGGTTCGAGACAAGGATGCCGCGTCAGGAAGCTGAACGTTAACCAGCAAAATGCCTTTATCTTCTTGAGGTACAAACGCCGTAGACGTTGTCTTCGCAAAATAAGTCACAGCCGCCAAAGCCACAAAGAAGAAAGTGAACAGCAGAACGCCTTTCTTAACTAAGAAGCCAGCCACTTGACCGTATTTGTTAGTAACAGACTCTAGACCACGGTTAAATGCTTGGTACCAACGCGCCGTGTTACCACCACCCTGCTTAAGAACCAGTGAACACAATGCAGGTGATAGCGTTAATGCGTTAATTGAAGAGATAACAACCGCGATACAGATAGTCAGAGCGAACTGACGGTACATGATGCCAGTAATACCAGGAAGCATTGCAACAGGGATGAATACCGCAAGTAGAACCAAGGTCGACGTAATGATCGGCCCCGTTACTTCTTTCATCGCAATAAGCGTGGCTTTACGCGGTGAAATGGTTGGGTCTTTAGCCATTGTGGTATCAACGTTCTCGATAACCAAGATCGCATCATCTACTACGATACCAATCGCTAGTATCAAACCAAACAGGGTTACCGTGTTGATGGTGAAACCCGTCATCTGCATGATGGCAAACGTACCAATCAAAGATACCGGAATCGCAACTACAGGAATCAAGGTTGCACGCGCACTACCCAAGAACAGGTACGTTACCGCAATAACCAGCAAGATGGCTTCGATTAAGGTCTTTACTACCCCTTTGATCGACTCAGCAACAAACAGTGTAGTGTCGTAACTTGCTTCATACGCCACGCCTTCTGGGAAGTTCTTGCTTAAGTTTTCCAGCATCGCCATCACAGCTTTGCCACTTTCCAGCGCGTTAGCGTCTGATTGAAGTGACAGCGTTACGATCGACGCATCTTGACCACGGTATTTACCATTACCGTCGTAGAACTTTTTACCAAGCTCAACACGTGCAATGTCTTTTAAGTAAACCGTTGAACCGTCTTGAGTTGCACGAAGAACAACATTTTCAAACTCATCAGCTGTTTCTAATCGGCCTTTTGTTACCAAGTTGAACTGCACTTCTTGTGCGTTGTTATAAGGTGCAGCACCAATACGGCCTGCAGCAACTTGAACGTTCTGCTCTGCCAACGCGCGATTCACGTCTGAAGTGGTGATATTGAGGTTAGCCATTTTCTCAGGATCTAACCAAACACGCATCGCGTATTCACCACCACCCAACACGTTAACTTCACTGATGCCCTTCACACGAGCCAGTTGGTCTTTAATGTTTAGGTTAACGTAGTTGATCAAGAATTGATCGTCGTACTCACCGTTTGGCGAATAGAAGTTCAATACCATCAAAAGGTCTGGTGAACGCTTTTTAACGGTGACACCCACCATTCGAACTTCTTGCGGAAGCTTCGATTCGATTTGAGCAACTCGGTTCTGAACGTTGACCTGAGCCATATCTGGGTCAGTACCAACATCAAAGGTCACATTAAGGTTGTATGAACCATCGTTAGCGCTTTTAGAAGACATGTAGATCATATCTTCAACGCCGTTAACCGACGTTTCTATGGGGTCGGCTATCGCCTGTTCTACTACTTCAGCACTTGCACCTGTGTAGAATGCGGTAACACTTACAGAAGGCGGGCTGATTTTTGGATATTCCGCCACTGGCAAGATAGCGAGAGAAATCGCACCCGCCAGCGTTAAGATTATGGATATGACAAGGGCAAACTTAGGCCTTTGAATAAAGAAACGACTCAACATAACTACGCCCCTTACTCAGCTTGTTCAACAGAAGCTTGAATGCGAACAGACATACCATTGCGAACACGCTGTAAGCCTTGAGTGATCACTGTGTCATTCTTCTCCAGACCGGAATGAACAATCACACTACCTTCAACCTGACGACCCATTTCGATGTTTCTGCGCTCAGCAACGGGTTCGGCTTCTCCTTCAACTAATACCATCACGAAGTCGCCTTCGAGGTCGGTTTGCACTGCACGACGAGGAATAGTCACAACATCAATAGGTTGTTTTTCACGTAGATCAACGCGAACGTGTTGGCCTGGAAGTAGTTGCTGATTCGGGTTATCAGCAATCGCACGCATCGCGATCGTACCAGTATTAAGGTTGATACGGTTGCCCAAGAAGTCAAGCTGACCTAGATGTTCGAACGCTTCACCGTTCTCAAGCATGATCTGAACTTCAACACCTGCAGAGTCGCTGCTGCCATCGCCTTCGATGCGGTCCATACCCAGCTCAATACGCTCTCGCTCACTGATGCTGAACGATGCGTGGATTGGGTCTAGGCTAACCAAAGTCGTCAGTACACCTGAAGACGGCGAAACCAGATCACCCGTGCTCACTTTGGTATCGCTAATACGGCCAGAGAAAGGCGCGATGATTTTGGTATGAGAAAGCTGAACATTCGCAGCATTAAGCTGTGCTTGGCTTGCTTCAAGCTGTGCTTGAGAACCTAACAAGTTTGCGGTTAATGCATCGAATTCAGATTGAGAGATACTGCCTTTCGGAAGTAGGTTTTTACCACGATTAAAATCAAGCTCAGCTTTTTTAAGGTTCGCGTTCGCTTGAGCAACAGACGCTTTTGCGCTTGCTACTTCGGCTTCAAACGAAGAAGGTTCAATCGAATAAAGCAATTGACCCTTTTCAACCATTTGGCCTTCATTAAAATGACGGCTTTGTAGGTAGCCAGAAACCTGCGCTGTAATAGCCGTGTCTTCAACGGCTTCTATACGACCGATATACGACTTACTTTGCTGGTGAGAAACAACGCTAACATCCTGTACAGCTACGAGAGGTAAAGGTGCTTGCTTGGCATTTTGAGCATCTTGCCCACACCCAGCAAGAATAAGAGAGCTTGCAAGAGCAGTAAGGATCAACTTTTTACGCATGGTTATACCGTCACTTATTAGTATTTGAACAGCATAAAATTTACGTAACACCTCTGTTACCATTGTCCGAGGAATATCAATTATAACTGGCCAAAGTGTATCAATATGTTAATTGAAACCAAGTGCTTATAAAGTGATTACAAACACGCTACAATTCCTAAGTAAATCAATCTCTCAGCTTTTGTTCTCTATGGATATTGTCTAACATAATGTATTGTCAGACAGATAAGCATTCACATTTAATTGTTAAGGAATTCTCATGATTTCAAAATGGGCTAAACGTTTCTATCAAATGGCGGAATTGGTCGGTTCTTGGAGTAAAGATCCTTCAACTCAAGTCGGCGCCGTAATCACTAAGCACAACCGTATTGTTTCCGTTGGCTTTAATGGCTACCCACATGGCGTGTCTGATAGTGCGGATACTGATGACAGAGAGATGAAGTACCTAAAGACACTTCACGCTGAAGAAAATGCGATTCTATTCGCTAAGCGTGATTTGGACAGTTGTGAAATATGGGTAACCCACTTCCCTTGTCCGAACTGTGCAGCGAAAATCATCCAAACCGGTATTTCTGCGGTTCACTGCCCAGAGCAAAGTGAAGACTTTCTTTCTCGCTGGGGAGACAAAATCAAAGTGAGCCAAGATATGTTTGAACAAGCAGGCGTAAAAGTCGATTGGTTGCCACTGGCTGACCTAGATTAAACGAACAGATAGTTAGAACAAAAAAGCCGAGAGTCGATATTATCGCTCTCGGCTTTCTTTTGTTTGGGGCTCAGCGGACTGCAGGATTAAGCACTGACAGGAAATGCTTCAGCGTATGCTTCCATGAAATCTTTACGAATCTCTTGCTCTAGATGAACCGCCTTCTCGGTTGGACAGAAAATCATAAAATGGACTTCTTGCTCACCTGTCGAACTGCTTGTGATATGGATGTGAGGCTCAGAACCCGGAAGGTCAACACCAGCGTGCTTTTCGATCACACCGTTGTAACGGCGAGCAACATCGATAAACTCTTCGCAATGCTCTTCAATTTTCACAATAAGACCCGGCACCATAGGGTATAGGTTTACAAAGTCTTTCACCGTCACAAAAAAGTTATGATAAACATAGCGCTTCATAAAGTTGAGGTTCTTTACCGGATAGGTGAAGAACATACTATTAGGCAGCGTGGCTGTCTTACCAGTGAAGTGATATTGCCCATGATACAAATCGATTTCTTGAATCACAGTCGCCATCAAATTGTGCTCAATCACCTCACCGCTTATTTTACCCACTTCGATCCAGTCGCCGATTCTAAATGAGCGAGAACTCGCACGCTGAATAGAACCGGTGAAACACAAAATGATCTCTTTTGAAGCCACTACTATCGCAACAGCAATGGCCGTGACAGACAGTGCAAACTCACTGATTTCGGATTTCCACAACACAAATAACGTCACAACAATAATCGCGAATGTGCCGTTTTTGGTTCGTGACATCCAGTTACGTTGGTCTTCGCTAAGGAAAGCAACATCACCTCTTATTTGAGACAAGGTGATTCGGCGAATGATCAAAATAATAGTGATAATCAACGCACTAAAAATAAACTTATGAGCGAGTAGGAAATCTATTACTTGCCACACTTTTTCCATTACTTAATCCTTAGCATTACAACAGTTAGCTTTACAACGATTAGCTTTACAAGAAAGCCGCTAATATCAGAGCTATGAAAAAGCGCTCAACTCCGGAGCGCTCGTGTTCATTCTGGTACCAGCCTAGCTAAGGCTATCATTTTATCTGGGCAGAAGTAATAAATTGGCCAAAAGTTTCACACCAAATCACAACGGTATTAAATCGATTAAGATCAATATCTTCAGGCAGCTCAACCATAAAACGGTCGAATGTTTTCACATCTCCAACTCTGAGTAACTCGTTCTTACTGTCATT
This sequence comes from Vibrio sp. 10N.222.54.A3, assembly GCF_041474095.1. Classification (NCBI taxonomy): domain Bacteria; kingdom Pseudomonadati; phylum Pseudomonadota; class Gammaproteobacteria; order Vibrionales; family Vibrionaceae; genus Vibrio; species Vibrio sp. 10N.222.54.A3. The sequence goes on along the minus strand of NZ_JBFRTN010000015.1, from coordinate 16,036 downwards.
AAAAGCTTGTTCGGTTTCAATAAACTTAGGCGAGAGGTAGATCTTGTAGTCTGGCCCCGGCGCCAGTTCGCCCTCAAAAGCAATCGCACTTTCAGATACAGAGACGATGCCTTCTCCCCAATGCAAGAAATCACTGTCTTCTCGGTCTTTGGTAAACTCACCTGTGTAGATAGCCTGCTGACTGATCGCTTCGACGGAACTTGAGGAAGGAGAATCAGGCTCAATCAAAATAGGTAGCGCATAAACACCAAGCCCAATACCAACAGCACCCACGGCTAAGTGGGTGCAAAGTAAAACTAACTTTTTCATCGCGTACTCCCTTATACTTAAAGAGAGTATTATTGAATACTCTCAAAAATACAAAGAGATATAACGCTCTAATGTTCTATTTTTGGTAATGAGTTGCCGTACGTTGAGACAATTCGACAATTACTTTTACCGCTTGCTCCATGCCTTGAATGGTAATGAACTCATGAATACCGTGGAAGTTGTAACCGCCAGTAAAGATATTCGGACATGGTAGCCCCATGAAAGATAAGCGAGCACCGTCTGTACCACCTCGGATTGGTTTAACCATTGGCTCGACATTGCACTCAATCATCGCCTGCTTGGCCAATTCAATAATATGTTGATGCGGTTCAACCATCTCTTTCATGTTGAAGTAGCTATCGGTTAGCACCAGCTCAACACGGCCTTTCTCAAGGCGCTCATTCAGCTCATCGACTTTCTGCTGCATGAATGCTTTACGCGCTTCTACACCCTCACGTTCAAAATCACGGATGATGTATCCCAGTTCAGAGCGAGCCACACCCATTTCCGCCGATTTCAGGTGGTAGAAGCCTTCATAACCTTCTGTGCACTCTGGTGTTTCTTGCGCAGGCATCATCAATTGGAATTGCGCTGCAATGTTCATCGAGTTCACCATTTTATCTTTTGCGGTGCCCGGGTGAACGTTCACGCCATGACAGATAACATCGGCGCTCGTGGCATTGAAGTTCTCAAATTCCAACTCCCCTACTGGGCCACCATCAATGGTGTACGCCCACTCGGCGCCAAATTTTTCAACGTCAAACAGGTTCGCACCGCGACCAATCTCTTCATCCGGCGTGAAACCAATGCAGATGTCGCCGTGTTTGATGTCTGGATTCGCTTTCAGGTAAGCAATTGCACTGATGATTTCAGCGATGCCCGCTTTGTTGTCGGCACCAAGCAGAGTTGTGCCGTCAGTCGTAATCAGGTCGTGACCATGTAAAGAATCAAGATCTGGATACTGGCTTGGGTTCAAACTCTCGCCACTTTCCCCTAATTCAATCGTTCCACCTCGGTAATCTTTAATCACTTGTGGTTTCACGTTGGCGCCTGATGCGTCAGGAGCGGTATCCATGTGCGCCACAAAGCCAATCGCAGGCACATCGTAATCGACATTCGACGGCAGTTTCGCCATCAAGTATCCATTGTCATCTAAAGACACATCAACTAAGTCTAATGCCACCAATTCTAACTTTAAGGCTTCAGCAAAGGTAATTTGACCCGGTGAACTTGGGCATTGCTGATTAGAAGGATCGGATTTGGTATCAAAAGTAACGTAATTCAGAAAACGTTCTACAAGCTTTTCCATAATTCATCTCACCATGGATTAAGTAATTGATTTACTGACTTAATTATTATGTCGATAAGTGATACATCGTTAAATAAATACGAGCACAGAGTCAGTAGCGAGGGTTTTCATCTTACGCCCCTGACCATGTATGTAATTGCTCTAAATCATTATTGTGCGAAATTAGATGCGCTTCCTATACTTGAAAACAGAGGGTTTCGTCAGTTCAACATTGCATACGGATGATAAGAGATCGCTTTGTACGCATTCTACGCCCTCCGCTCTCAGCCTAACAAAAGTACAAAGTGGATGATGATCACAATTTATCCTTGATGCAGAATCTGTCATACGTTACACGGAGACACAGTTATGACGATTAATAAATATTTCATTTTCTCTCCTCAAGCCTCTGAGGAAACGCTTCGACCAGTATTAACTGAGAAAGAAGTTCAAAGGCAGGAAGCTCTAAGACAGGCGCAGATCCAGGGTGGATTAGACACAAACGCGACCTCGTAACTCAATGAATACCTAGCACTATTAAGACCCCTATAAAAAAGCTCTACGCTCTATCCGGTAGAGCTTTTTTTATTTTTGATCTGTTCTCCTCTCCCCCACTCCCAAACAAGCTGAACATTAAACCTTCGCTCATTGCTTGTTGTTCTTCACTTCTCGATCACCAATTGGCTCATAGTTTCTCGCGAATGTATTTTCACGCATTGCACACACTAGCTTGCAGCGCTGAGAAATGACTCACTAAACTCCCCGATGCCATACCTTGTCGTGTCATTTTGTGCTAATAATTCATATTCGTTTTCATTCCTCACTCGCCCTCTTTTCAAAACTATAATGCGAGTACCAGAGAACCTAACCACAGGAACCCCGAATTCAATGGAATATTCAAAGCTAGGAAGTAGTCAAATTCCCGTTTCCCGTATCTGTCTTGGCAGCATGACTTGGGGGCTACAAAATACGCAGCAGCAAGCCGACCAACAGATCGAATACGCATTAAGCCAAGGTATTAACTTTATCGATACTGCAGAGATGTACGCGGTTCCACCTTCTCCAGATACCTACGGAAAAACAGAAGCGATCATTGGTAACTGGTTATCGCGTAACCCACAGCGTCGACAAGAGTTGATCATTGCGAGCAAAATTGCCGGGCCAGGGCTTCCTTGGGTTCGAGATGGCGGCCCGATAACGGGTGAAGCGGTGATCGCAGCCGTTGACGCATCATTAAAACGCCTACAAACAGACTATATCGACCTTTACCAACTTCATTGGCCAAATCGTACAACGCCTCACTTTGGTAAGCATTTCCCGAATCACATTCGATTCAGTGATATTGACCGAAAGCAGCATGAAGCTGAGATGTTGGAAATCCTACAAGCACTGGCAAGCTGCATTAAGGCGGGGAAAATTCGCCATGTCGGGCTTTCAGATGATTCTACTTGGGGCATTAACACATACCTCAAGCTGAGCGAGAAACACGATTTGCCACGTATGGTTTCGATTCAGAATGAATTTAGCTTGCTGCACGCAAAAGACTGGCCATATCTGATTGAGAACTGTGTGCATGAAGATGTCGCTTACCTGCCATGGTCACCTTTAGCTGCAGGCATGTTGAGTGGAAAGTACATCGATGGCGCAAGACCGGAAGGCAGCCGTTGGACTTACATGCAACGTAAAGGCATTTTTCGTGATACTGAATCTGCCAATGAAGCGGTTAAAGGCTATGTTGAAGTGGCGAATGCTCACGGGTTCACTCCAAGCCAACTGGCATTGGCTTGGTGTAATCAAGTTGATGGGGTGACGTCCACTATCATTGGTGCAACGACCATGGAGCAGCTAAAAGAGAACGTAGCCGCTTTCAGTAAACCGTTATCAGAAGAGATCCTGACTGATATCAACACAGTCTTTAAGCGCTACCCTGCTCCGTATTAGGCTGTCAGTTCAGCTTAACTTAAGTAAGTAAATCCCATAAGAGCGCGCTATTTAGTGCGCTTTTCTTTTTTAAGTGGATCGCTTTTGCTTTTTATATGGATCGCATTGAGCTATCACGCTTTTGGTTCGCTAACCTTTGCTCTATAATGCGCGGGCTTATATCTAGGATAAAAACATGATTTCAAAAAACCAATTAAAACTCCTTCGTGCTTTGGGTCAAAAGAAACAACGTAAAGCCCACGGCCTGTTTCTAGTTCAAGGTGAAAAGAACGTTCTTGAGCTGTTCAATAGTGACTTAGTGGTGAAGAATGTCTTTGCTACCGCTGATTTCTTATCTGAAAATCATGCTTCACTGATTGAGTTTGATTGTGTTGAAGCCTCGCTGGATGATCTAACCAAAGCGAGCACTTTGGTCAGTAACAACGCAGCGATTGCGGTTGTTGAGATCCCAACGTTTGAACTACCAGAAGCAACAGGACTGATGATTGCGCTTGATGGCGTTTCAGACCCTGGCAACCTAGGTACGATTATTCGCGTAGCAGACTGGTACGGCATCAAGCATATCGTTGCGAGCAGCGATTGCGCAGACCCATACAACCCTAAAACGATCAGCGCGACTATGGGCAGCTTTGGCCGCGTACACGTAAGCCAAACAGACTTACCAGCTTACTTAGAGCAAGCGAACCTACCGGTTTACGGTGCTTTCTTAGAAGGCGAAAGTGTTCATAAGACTGAGTTTACTGCTAACGGCATTTTATTGATGGGCAGTGAGTCTCACGGCATCCGTGAACACGCGGCTAAATACGTGACTGATAAGATTACGATTCCAGCATTCGGTGGCGCAGAGTCTTTGAACGTTGCAATGGCGACAGGCATTATTCTCGACAACATGCGTCGTCAGCACTGCTAGACCTCTAAGCTAACTAGCCAATCGACAGTGTTCAGATATTAAAAAAGGCGTATTGATTAAATCAGTACGCCTTTTTATTTGAGTTCTTTTCAACAATTACTTTTCTAGCATTGCCAACTTATCACACACACCATTCCACTTTTCAGCGTCATCCATTGGTGCTTTTACTTCCGTTTGCACAGGCCAAATCTCAGCGAGCTCTGCGTTCACTTCGATGAAGATCTTTTGATCTTCTGGCAGTTCGTCTTCTTGGAAGATTGCTTGAGCATCACATTCAGGTACACACAAGCCACAATCAATACATTCGACTGGGTTGATTACCATGAAATTTGGGCCTTCATGGAACGCATCTGCGGGGCACACTGCCACACAGTCTGTGTATTTACATTGAATACAATTATCGCCTACGACAAATGCCATGATGCTCTGCTCTATAAGTTAGTCAAAATTGAAGAATGGGGATAATACTCATCCCAAAGCAAAATTCAACATCATACGGCTCTAATATCGTGTCTATTTGCTCCATGTTTCCAAATTAGTATGACAGATAAATCAATTTCTCGTAAAATGCGCGCCATTGTGAGCTTATCGCTTCTTTGAACATCAGCGTTTCCATCAAACTCTGTATTAAGAAACGATCTAGCTAAGACACCTATAAAAACGAGACATCGAAATGATACGTTTAACCGAAATTAAACTCCCACTAGACCATGAAGAGTCTGCTATTCAAGACGCTATTGAAGCGAAACTTGGTATTAACTCTGATCAGGTACTCTCTTTTAATATCTTTAAACGTGGCTACGATGCTCGTAAGAAATCAAAGATCTTACTTATCTACACGCTTGACGTTCTCGTTGAAAACGAAGCTGAGTTGTTAGAACAATTCATTAGCGACCCGCACGTAAAAGTGACTCCTGATATGGAGTACAAGTTTGTTGCTAAAGCGGTTGAGAACCAAACTGAGCGCCCTGTGGTTATCGGTTTTGGCCCATGTGGTCTATTCGCTGGCCTAGTGCTTGCTCAAATGGGTTTCAACCCAATCATCGTTGAGCGTGGTAAAGAAGTTCGTGAGCGTACGAAAGATACCTTTGGTTTCTGGCGTAAGCGTACGCTGAACACAGAATCAAACGTACAGTTTGGTGAAGGCGGCGCAGGTACTTTCTCTGACGGTAAGCTGTACAGCCAAGTTAAAGATCCAAAGCACTACGGCCGTAAAGTAATTGAAGAGTTCGTTGCTGCGGGTGCACCAGAAGAAATTCTATACGTAAGTAAGCCGCACATCGGTACCTTTAAACTGGTTACCATGATCGAAAAGATGCGCGCTTCTATCATTGAACTTGGTGGCGAAATCCGTTTCAGCACTCGTGTTGACGACGTTCATATGGAAGATGGTCAAATCACTGGCCTAACGCTTTCTAACGGTGAAGAGATCAAATCTCGTCACGTGGTATTGGCTGTTGGCCACAGTGCTCGTGACACGTTTGAAATGCTGTACGATCGTGGCGTTTACATGGAAGCGAAGCCTTTCTCTGTTGGTTTCCGTATCGAACACAAGCAATCGATGATCGATGAAGCTCGTTTCGGTAAGAACGCAGGCAACCCAATCCTAGGTGCTGCGGACTACAAACTCGTTCACCACTGTAAGAATGGCCGCACTGTATACAGCTTCTGTATGTGCCCAGGTGGTACTGTGGTTGCTGCAACGTCTGAAGAAGGCCGCGTAGTAACTAACGGCATGAGCCAATACTCTCGTGCAGAACGTAACGCAAACAGTGCCATCGTTGTGGGTATCGACCCAGAACGTGATTACCCAGGTGACGCACTAGCAGGTATCCGCTTACAACGTGAGTTAGAAAGTGCCGCTTATGTTCTAGGTGGCGAGAACTACGATGCCCCTGCACAGAAAATCGGTGACTTCCTGAAAGGTCGCGATCCAAGTGAAATCGGTGAAGTAAAACCATCATTCACACCAGGTATCCACCTAACTGACATTTCAAAAGCGCTGCCTGATTTTGCTATCGAAGCGATTCGTGAAGCAATCCCAGCGTTCGAGAAGAAGATCAAAGGTTTCTCTACGCCAGACGGTCTACTAACAGGTGTTGAGACTCGTACGTCTTCTCCTGTCTGCATCAAACGTGGCAAAGACTACCAAAGCATCAACCTTAAGGGCTTCTTCCCTGCAGGTGAAGGTGCAGGCTACGCAGGCGGTATCCTGTCTGCTGGTATCGACGGTATTAAAGCGGCGGAAGCGCTAGCACTGTCTATGGTTGAACAGAACCAAGCTGAGAAGATTGAGATTGCTTAGGCTCTTTCGATAAACTAAAGCTAGATAGCGATCAACCAAAACTAAAAATCCAGTGCCTTGTCGACACTGGATTTTTTTATTGCATAAAGGTATCTAAAATTATTTAGTCACGACTTCGGCAGCGTTACTTACAAGTCTCTTTTGACCAATTCACACCATCATTTGAACACTCAAATAAACTTGTCCCATTCTGGTAATAATAACCTTTAGTCCAGTTCCCTTGAGAATATTTAGACGTTATCGTCTGAGTATAATCAAACGGTGTATTTTCAATGAACGCATACTTATGTCGGTTCCAGCTGTCAGAACCATATGAACTGTTGTCATTAAAATCTACCGATAGGTAGTTGAGTGCATCAAAGTCGCTGCGCGACACTCTATCCAATGAATCACCGAGATTAACCCACTCGGGATGTGGTGCGTTATTCTCAAAATTAAATTTCGCTTGTACTTGGGTAAACTGATCTTTGTAGTCACCGACAAGATCTGCCGACAAGGTTTGCATGAATCCAGCACCGACATTTTGACGTGAACAACTGTCCCAATCAGGTTGTTTAGACCAACCACGGTTCAACACACCAAAGGTCGCGAGTGAGTTAGGTAAAATCTGTTGCTTGATGGTCTCTTTCACCGAACATGAATATTCCGTTCCATCACTATCCAATGAGAACCAAGCTTCTTTGTCATATTCCAAACCATTTTTCTTTTGGCTATTACGCTCAATATGCTTATTTAACGCCAGTTCTGTCTGCAAGTCAGCTGAAACTTCATGTTCAATGACAATCAGCTTATCCGCAGTCATCACTGTTTTAACTTTATACCACTTATTAATTTCGTTCTTCTTGGAGTAATCCCAATGCTGCCAGTAATAGTCAACATAAGCTTGCTGGGCTGTCGGGTTCTCTTTTTGAATCTCTTTGGTCTCTTGATACGACTTTTTAATGGCAGGCATCATCTTCTGCGCTAAATCGTAGAGCTCAGTATTTTGATCTTTAACGAAATCACCATACAAGTCCTCTACTGCGATGTTGTATCGGTTCGCAATTCGGAAGTCATGCTCTTTCACATTTTGGATAATGCTATTTTGGGTGTTCACGGCTTGCTTCAAAGCAGAGCAACTGTTTAAACCACCTTTATACCAGTCGGCTTGGATCTGATTCCATAAAACAGTTGTCAGTGGCGTAGTCGACTTAATTTCTTGCTCAGAACTCACCGTCATGACTGGCGGAAAGATTAACTGATAAGGTTCAGTAATCGGTGTGTTTGGGCTGTCTGCATCAATAGCGCCTACTGGCACGTTCACTACGATTGGAGCGTAGTCCATACAGTCTGAGTTAGAGCCCGTCAAAGATAGCTCATAGCTGCCCTCATCGTCCGTGACACTGCTAGGCTCACCTTCATCTAATACGCCATTATAATTGATATCTAGAAACGCGGTCGCCCCGGAAATATACCCGTCAATGGCGACACCTTGTAAGGTTCTCGTTTGAGGATCAGGAGCACTTGTGTTGCTACCACCGCCTCCTCCGCCACAAGCCGTAAGGCCAACAGCTATAAGTGCGATAGAAATAAGCTTAAGTTTCATTCGATTAGATCCTAATGAAATACATTATAAATGGAATTGTCGTTGGGGGGATGACCGGAAATGACTGTGATAGTCATAGCCAGCCATAATAGCGATTGGCATTAGAAAGAAACACGAAAGGGTGATAGCCGATTCGTGCATGTTTTCATTTTGAACAGAAACTAAAAGATAGGGAAATGGGGTTAAAAATGGACTAATTACTTCTCGTTCGAAGCTATCCAAAGCTTATAAAAATCACTATAACCGGTTTGGTTAATCTCTACCCCATGAACCTCAACACTATTAAAAACCTTCTCTTTGCCGTGAAATAACGGACAAAGTAACTTCTGTTGATAAAGCGAACCTTCAATCTCTTTCAAGTCGCTCATCGGGTCCTCGCCACTGACAGCAGCTCTTACTCTCTCGCAATGCGCCTTCATCTCCGAATTGTTGAAAATGAACCTAAGACCAGATGAAGCAAGTAGCCAATCGTAAAGACCATACTCTTTTGGCTGTTCGATAACTTCTTCAATAAATAACAAGTCTGCCGACTCACTCATGGAGCTAGGGTCACTGATATTGGTAAGCTCAACAACTTCAATAGCGACACCCGTTTTTACAATCGTTTGTTGCAGCCAGTCCGCCATATCTTGAAGTAAAGGAATCGTCATTCTAGGTCGTGTTAATACAACCGTGCCCGTCAAAATAGGAATGGGATTGCTGGATGTTAATTTACTCGGCGAGAAAGACAGATCATCCGTCACCATATCAGCATCAAACTCTTTACTGCTGGACTTGATAAACGATACCAACCTGTCGAGTTCTTCAGGGGTTATGCCCGAGTTTTCTCTACGATTAACCGCAAGATACGAAAGTGCATTGATTGTGGTTTCTTCTGCTACGCCAGATTGATTAAAACTCAGGGTGTGATCATTCAAACCTTCTATGTCGGTGAGCGTTATCTGTTCTAACAAGGCATTTTGAGCAAAGTAACCTCGGTGACGTTTAAGAACCAAGCACTCTTCGCTCCAATCGTCTAATGAGAAAGGTCCGGTTCCGATATAGGCACTGCGCCCGCTCGAAAAATAAGTACGCTTGCAGCGGTAAATAGACGAGTGTGGGCTAGTCAAAGCATAGAGAAACATTGGGTTTGCGTGTGTCAGCTCAATAGTCAGTTGTTTATCACCCACCACTTGAACATCACTGACCTGATCAAATAAAGACTGTACTGGCCCTTCGATATTTTTTAGCTGCAACAAACATTGAGCAACATCTTTGGCCGTTAAAGTTTCACCGTCATGGAATAACACATTCGGTCTCAACCAAAAATGCAGAAATCGCCCTTCCACCTTCCAATGGTGCGCGAGGCTCGCTTGGGGATTTCCCTCATGGTCTTGGACGAGTAACGTATTGTAGAGACTTCTTAAGATGTGATGTTCGGCGGTTCGGTATGTTTTTGCTGGCTCAAGGTTATCGACCCACGGATATTGAGTGATCAGCAAATGGTCATGTTGTTGATTGAACAGACTATGTTTTTCAGTCGCTAGCGTCAGTGCCTTTATTGCAGCATCACCATAGCTTTCTAGAAGGCGGGGAATAACGTTAAAACACCCTTGCTCTAACTGAAGCGCTAACACTTGTTCTAATGCTTCGGGAAAGCTGACCAAAATTCTAAACTGGCTAAGCTTCCCTCTTCCTTTGGACGGAATCCAACAAATCCAGCGATATTCTGATAAGCATTTAAGAATGATCGAAGTGTTTCGACGAGAAGTCGATAGCGAGTGTTCTAGGTCATCGATCGTTAGGTGATACTCTTCACCTAGTTCATACTTTGCAATAAGCTGCTGAAGTCTACGTAAGTTAGCGTCGTTCAATGGATATCCGAATTAAGCGTCTAGAGGAACGAGAATAGCTGTAACCCAAATGGGAGGTCTATTTACTCATTCAAGTTGGAATATGCTGTATGAAACTGTTGATATAAATAATATCAAGATCCAACTTAATTTATAAACACCTCTTTTAGCAAACAAAATAATCACTGATCGTGCATATTCAGTGACAAAAATAAGTGGGAGATTAATCCTCCACCGGATTTGCTATTTGCTCTACATTCCTGCCTTATCGTTGTGCTATTGAGCCAGTATTATCCAACTAAAGTGTGTATGTTACTAGCGGTACACAAGCAACATGGTAGAATGCCGCCATTAATCTTATCCTTGTATAAGATTGTTGAACCTTTCCATCGCTATTTAGCCAAATCATACCGAGAAACTTATGCCATTTTCCAAGCTTGGATTAAGCTCACCTATTGTTAAAGCCGTTGCAAAACAAGGCTATGAAAAGCCAACCTCTATTCAAGAAAAAGCAATTCCGATTGTTCTTTCTGGTAAGAACCTTATTGCTGCAGCACAAACAGGTACAGGTAAAACTGCGAGCTTTGTTCTCCCTATCTTAGAAATGCTAAGCAAAGGTGAAACGCAGCGTAAAAAACGTATCCGCGCAGTTATCCTGACACCAACGCGTGAGCTGGCAGTTCAGGTTGAACAGAACATCACTAAGTACGCGAAGTTCCTAAACCTAACATCACTAGCGATGTACGGTGGCGTGTCTTACCAACACCAGAAAGATCGTCTTATTGAAGGCGTGGATATTCTTGTGGCAACACCAGGTCGTTTGATCGACATGTACGGACAACGTGCCGTTCACTTTGATGAAGTGGAAGTACTGGTTCTAGATGAAGCTGACCGCATGCTAGACATGGGTTTCATTGAAGACATCAACAAGATCATCGCGCGTCTACCACAAGACATCCAAAACCTGCTGTTCTCGGCAACGCTTTCAACGCCAGTGCGTGCACTAGCGAAAAGTGCAATCAGTGAAGCGGAAGAGATTTCGATTGCCAAGACTGATGCGTCTAAAGCGAACATTGAGCAATGGTTGGTAACGGTAGATAAAGACCGTAAGTCAGCACTATTGAGCCACATGATTACCGAAGGTAACTGGGACCAAGCGCTTATCTTTATCGAAACCAAGCACGGCGCGGCTAAGTTGGTTGCTCAACTTGAGAAACGTGGTATTCAAGCGGAAGCTTTCCACAGTGGACGTAGCCAAGCGATTCGTGAAAAAATCTTGGCTGACTTTAAGAAAGGTCGCCTAAAATACTTAGTCGCGACGGGTGTTGCTGCTCGTGGTATCGATATCGACAACCTAAGCCGCGTAGTGAACTACGACATGCCATTCCCAGCAGATGATTATGTTCACCGTATTGGTCGTACAGGCCGTGCTGATGCATCTGGCGAAGCGATCTCTTTCCTATCAAAAGATAACTTCAAAAACCTGTGCATTATTGAAAAGCGTCTTGGTCACTTGATTGAACGTCGCGTTGTTGAAGGTTTCGAACCACGCAAAGAAGTACCCATTTCAGTATTGAACTTCGTTCCTAAGAAGAAAAGAGAACAGCAACAAGACTAAGTAATTTCAGCGACAGAAAATGCAAAGTTGCATTAACCAAAAGAAAAGTCGCGTTAGCCAAAATGAAAATAAAACGAAGCCCTATGTGGCTTCGTTTTGTTCTTTGAAATACATATAACGTTGAGGCAATAAGATGATCACTCCTATCGCAACGAGATTAACCCGCGGCCAAGACCTAAAGCTAGAGATCCAGAGGCTAGTGACAGCGCACAACATCTCGGCAGGCTCTATCGCTTCTTGTGTCGGATGTGTTTCTCAACTCAATATTCGCTTAGCTAATGCCAACAACACCAAGCTAGTTCAAGCTCCGTTCGAAATAGTCTCGGTGATGGCAACGCTAACCCCAAACCACCAGCATATTCATATCTCCGTTGCTGATGAGAATGGCAATGTAATTGGTGGGCATTTGCTTGAAGGGAGGATTATCGCGACCACGGCTGAATTGATTGTTCACCGCTACGATACCTTGACCTTCAACAGAGAGCATGACGATTCGACGGGTTACACTGAACTTACTATCAGCAATAGCAAATAACTGATTTACCCATAGCAACACCAAACGCCCCATACAAAGCGATACTACCAAACAGCAATTAGGAAACACGATGGCTCCAAACTCCGCAGATTCCGTTATCGTTCTCGATTTCGAGACCACAGGCTTATCACCAAATATGGGCGACCGAGCGATTGAGATCGGTGCGGTTAAACTCGTTAACGGCGAAGTCGTCGACACCTTCCAGCAGCTCATGAACCCGGGATTTCGTGTGAGTGGATTCATTGAAGGTTATACCGGAATCAGTAACCGTATGTTAAGCACAGCGGCCAGTTGTAGTGAAGTGATGGATGAGTTTGCAGACTTCATTCAAGACAGCCAACTTGTCGCTCACAATGCCTCATTTGATAAGCGCTTTCTTGATGCGGAATTAGATAATATTGGTCGCGATTACAATGGACAGTTCGCTTGCTCAATGTTGATAGCTCGTCGTCTAATCCAAGACGCACCAACTCGTAAGCTAGGCGACCTTGTGCGTTTCAAAAATATCGACAACGACGGTACTTTCCACAGAGCGTTAGCCGATTCAGAAATGACAGCAAGGTTGTGGTTATTAATGATCGATGAGCTGCAGAGTGACCACGGTATTCAACAGCCGAGCTTCCAATTGATGCAGAAAATATCGAAGACAGCCAAAGGTTCGATTCCAAAACTACTGATGAGCAACAGGGGTTAGGTTCCGAAATTCACCTTAAAGTGGGATGAAAGGCTAGCTCGACAATAACCGCTAGCCTTTAAAAGGGACGCTCTACTCTTGCAATGACTTCAACGTTCCTTTGAGGCTTTCTAATTCATTCATAAAATACGCCCACTGCTTGTTACTGCTGGTCGCGGCGATATCTACTAAAAACTTGGCTGATGTTTCCATATTTTGGTTAAGCTGCGGCTCAAGTTCAGCAGGATAATAAGCTTCATTGTTTAAAAGCAACTTCATAATAATTGGCTGAGCAATATGTAGGTCGCTCTTCTTTGCCATCAGCGTCGTTAGCTCTTCATAGATGTTGTTTTGATATTGTCGCCAACTGCTATTGGTATTTACCCACTCTTTAGACCAAGCCAAAATAATCTGTTTTTGTTCTTTCGATACTGAACCTAACCACCGTTCTGCACGCTCTTCTATTCTGTTTCGGTATCGCTCTCTCGAATCGTCATCGTTCAACGACAACCTTTCTTCATAATAGTCTTGCTGCTTTTCACGAAAGTTCTTTAAAAACTCCCTGTCTTGCTTAGGGCTAAGCTGCATACTCAAGGCGTAAATATCTGGAGCGAACTTATTGACGATTGTGCGAATATGCTCTTTCGTTTGTTCACTTTGGCCCACAATAAAAGCGGGATTCATATCCGACCGATCTACGTTTTGAATCGCTTCTAATTGCGAGATGTACAGAGGTAGCTGAGTTTCTTTATGCCATTTCTGTAATATATCTAATCGCTCTTCAAGCTCTGATTCTTGGCTATTTGAGAGGGAAACAAAATCTTCTATATAGCTAACGACAAACCAACCTATATTGTTATAGGCGAACTTGGTCCCGCACCCAGTAAATAGAAAACAGATCACTAAAACTAACCACCGGCACTTTCTCATTCTACCCTCTCACGACATTCAACAAAGCCACAAACCGATTAACTCATCCCTTTAAGGTTAGCCCAGTTTTTATAACGCTAATTCTAGCTCTTATAAAAGTAGTCTTAATAAACAGTGGTCGTAAGAACTTTGAGATAAATTGAGACCCAAACTTGCTAATCTAGCTATTTAGGCAAATGATTAAACTAAAAATAATTAATGGCAGTGATGTGACTTGATTTTATTACTCATTTGACGTGATACGAACCCTATAAATGAGTTGGGTTGACGTATTTAAAATGATTGATATTTGGGAGGGAAGCTATGGCCGCTATTCCTGATCATCCAAGCGATTTAGAATATGAGCTTTGTTATTTTGATGATGGTTCAATAACCACAATCACGATATTGGTTCACAATCGACAGGAAGCGATGACTTGGTATCTTAGCGAAGGAAAACATATCAACGATCTTTATTCGATAAGACCCGATGAATAATGCTTTGGTATAGAGGACTAGGTCGATAAACCTAAGATAAGAAACTTAAGTGGCATTTTGTGGAACACCCTTTACTGCAATGCCATTAATTAGCAATGTCGTTAATTAGACATATCGCAGCAAAGGGATTCAGTCTCGAATTACTTCAGGATTCGGGCGCGGAATTGACGACCCTTCATTTTACCTGATTCGATTTTGTTCAGTGCTTTTTTAGCCACAGATCTTTCTACCGCTACGTAAGCACGCATTGCAAACAGATTGATCTTACCTACTGATTTACCATCAATGCCGCCTTGGCCCGTCAGTGCGCCAAGAATATCACCAGCACGAAGCTTAGCTTTCTTACCGCCATCAATTTGGATGGTAACCATGTTTGAGTAGTACGGCTTAGCAATTGGTTTTGCTGGCAGTTCAGATGGCTCGATTGGCATGTCCATGTACTCATCAATTTGAGCAACACGGTACATCTCTTTTTCACTAAAAAAGCTGATCGCTACGCCTTTGCTTCCTGCACGGCCAGTACGACCAATACGGTGTACGTGAACTTCAGGGTCGCGAGACAATTCAAAGTTGAACACAGCATCTAGGTTATCAACATCAAGACCGCGAGCCGCAACGTCTGTCGCCACTAGAATCGAGATGGTTTTGTTTGAGAACTGAACCAAAGCTTGGTCACGTTCACGCTGTTCCATGTCACCATGAAGTTCGATAACACTGAAACCGCGGTGGCTTAGCTCATCGTTTACGTTCTGCACTTCTTTCTTAGTGTTACAGAACACAACCGCAGACTCCGGTTGGTGATGAAGTAACAGCAACTCTAGAGCGTCATCACGAGCTTCAGAACCTTCTAACTTGTAGAAGTGTTGTTGGATGCTTGAGTGATCGTGTGTTGATTCAACCTTCACCATTTCTGGATTGCGCATAATGCGGTCTGCAACAGATTTGATCTGTTTAGGGAAAGTCGCACTGAATAGCAGAGTTTGGCGTTCTTTTGGCGCCG
Source organism: Vibrio sp. 10N.222.54.A3 (assembly GCF_041474095.1). Classification (NCBI taxonomy): domain Bacteria; kingdom Pseudomonadati; phylum Pseudomonadota; class Gammaproteobacteria; order Vibrionales; family Vibrionaceae; genus Vibrio; species Vibrio sp. 10N.222.54.A3. Next base: position 633 of record NZ_JBFRTN010000015.1, on the reverse strand, counting down.
CTTCAATCACAGCATCCAAAGCGTCTTGGAAACCCATCTCTAGCATGCGATCCGCTTCATCTAACACAAGTGTGTTCAGCTCAGACAGGTCAATGCGGCCTTTCTCTAGGTGATCAAGAATACGACCAGGTGTGCCCACAAGAATGTGTGCGCCATGCTCTAGTGAACCAATCTGTGGGCCCATTGGCATACCGCCACATAGTGTCAGCACTTTAATGTTGTGAATACCACGAGCAAGAGTACGAATCTCTTTTGCTACTTGGTCTGCAAGCTCACGAGTCGGACATAACACTAAAGACTGAACACGGAAACGCTTAACGCGTAGGTTCTGCAGCACGCCTAAACCGAAAGCAGCTGTTTTACCTGAACCCGTTTTACCCTGACCGATAACGTCCTTGCCATTTAGGATAGTAGGAAGACTTAACGCTTGGATAGGCGTCATTTCAGTATAACCAAGAGAATCTAACGTGTTTAGAAGCTCTGGTTTAAGGGCGATTGAAGAGAATTTTGAAGTGCTCAATGGAAATATCCAACTGGTGAAAAACAGAGTGCATTATGAGTGTTTTTGAAAATTATTCCACCTTAATCACAGTTTTGGAGAAACATGTTAGGCGAAATCGAGTAGGAGGAGGC